>JAHRXB010000119.1 GCA_019104905.1 Bdellovibrio sp. | reverse complement strand
AATGTTGGCGACGAAATCCAAGTTAAAGTTCTTAAGTATGACAAAGAAAAAGAACGTGTTTCTTTGGGCATGAAGCAATTGACTTCTGATCCTTGGGAATCTGTTAAGGCTTCTTATCCTCCAGGCACTAAGCTTAAAGGAAAAGTTGTATCTTTGGCTGAATACGGCGCATTCGTTGAACTTGGCGAAGGCATCGAAGGTTTGATCCACGTTTCTGAAATGTCTTGGACAAAACGTGTAAAACATCCTTCTCAAATCGTAGCTGTAGACCAAGAAGTTGAAGTTGTTGTTCTTGAGGTTGACACTGAGAACCGCCGCATCAGCTTGGGCATGAAGCAACTTCAAGCCAACCCATGGGTTGAATTGAAAGAGTCTTATGCTCCTGGAACAATCATCGAAGGCGAAGTGAAGTCTGTCACTGACTTCGGTATCTTCATCGGCATCGAAGAAGGCATCGACGGTTTGGTTCACATCTCTGACTTCTCTTGGACGAAGCGTGTAAATCACCCAAGTGAAATGTTCACTAAGGGTCAAAAAGTACGCGCGGTTGTATTGGGTGTAGACATCGAGAACGAAAGATTCTCTTTGGGCATCAAACAACTTGAGTCTGATCCTTGGGCTAACATTGAGTCTAAGTACGCTATCGGAACTCAACATGACGTTAAAGTAACTAAAACAGCTGATTTTGGTGCTTTCGTTGAGCTTGAGTCTGATATCGAAGGTTTGATCCACATTTCTGAACTTACAACAGACAAAATCAACACTGTTGAAGACTTCATTAAAGCAGGACAAACTGTAAAAGCTGAAGTTATCTCTATCGACAAAGACGCTCGTAAGATCGGTTTGTCTTCTAAACTTGTTAAACTTCGCGAATCAAAAGCGGATGTTGACGATTACGTTAAAAAAGCGACTGCAACTTCCAAGTCTACTTTCGGTGACTTGTTTGCTGATCAGTTGAAAAACGTAAAAACTGACAAACAGTAATCTCGGTGTGATGAAGCCAAGTCGCCGCAAGGCGACGAAGCGGAGCAATATCGACGCATTGACTGAGAAGTCATAAAGAGGGACCCTACTAGGGTCCCTTTTTTATTTGGGACGACAGGTACCAAGCGACGCGCCCCAAACAACACAAAGGGAAGCTGGTACCTTCAGAAAGGTGTGCTATGAAGGGCAGTTTTTTTAAAAAGCTTGTTATTATCTTTCTTGTTTTTGTGGGTATTGGCGCCTTACTTAAATTAAGCGGCGACTTTTTCGGTGATTCCGAAAAGCGCGTGACTGCCAAAAATACCATTCTTCATCTTGAGATGAATGGTGTGATCTTGAATGGGAAGAAGTTCCTTAAGAATCTCAAAAAGTATCGTGACGACCATAAGGTGAAAGCGATCTTGATCAGTATCAACTCTCCGGGCGGGGCCGTGGGGCCTTCTCAAGAAATCTATTCTGAAATTAAGCGTGTGCGCGATGAAATCAAAAAGCCTGTGATCTGCGTAAGTACGGGTGTGATGGCCAGTGGTGCTTACTACTCGGCCGTGGCCTGCGACAAGATCGTTGTCGCGCCGGGAGCGTTGGTGGGTTCCATCGGCGTTATCATGGAGTTTGCGAATATTGAGAAGCTTTATGATTGGGCGAAGATTTCTCGTTACTCCATCACCTCTGGAAAGTTTAAAGACTCAGGGGCGGAGTACCGGGCGATGCGTGAAGATGAAAGAGCCCTTTTCCAAAATATGATCGACGAAGTTTATGGACAGTTCAAAACCACGGTCATGCAAGAACGTAAACTTAAAGAAGACGTGGTGACAGAGTATGCCGACGGTCGCGTTTTCACCGGAGCAACAGCGGTGAAGTTGGGCTTTGCCGATCAGGAAGGTTTTTATGAAGATGCGGTGAAGCTGGCTGCTGAAACTGCAAAGTTGGGAGACAACTACGAAGTTTTTGAAATCCCCAAAAAGCGCGTCAGCATTTTCGATCTTGGTGATACGGAACGGGAAGACGACGTCAACAGTCTGGCGGAGTATGCGGATGTGTTGAAAGGGAAAGCCTTCGGACCGGACATTGAGGCGGCGATGAAATTTGTTCTTCGTACAAAATATTTGAATCAGCCTCTTTATATGTTACCCGGATCTTGGGAGTAAGAGTGGCGAAGAAGAAAGCAAAGAAGAAAGCAAAGAAGACCCTTCCTAAAAAGGCGGCAGTCAAAACACAGATTCAGATTGGGAAAGAGGTGTGGCCTCTAGAGCGTGATGTTCTGTTTCGTCCCGATCGCATGAAGTATGTGCGAAAATTGATTAAGCCAGAGGGATGTGTTTTTTGCAAAGCGGCCAAGGCCGAAGTCTCTTTCGAGACTCTTTGTGTTTATAAATCAAAACACTCGATGGTGGTTCTCAATAAATTTCCTTATAACAGCGGCCATGTACTGGTTCTGCCGCTTCGTCATTGCGGGGATCTTTTGAAGTTATCCGAAGAGGAGTTTCGCGATTTGCAGGACACCATCCGTTTGACGATGAAGGCTTTGAATGAGGCCTATGAGCCGGGCGGGATGAATGTCGGGTTGAACCATGGGGCCGTTGCCGGCGCGGGAATTCCTGAGCATCTTCACTATCATATGATTCCGCGTTGGGCGGGGGATTTGAATTTCTTCCCATTGATTGCTGAGACCAAGGTCTTGGTTGAAAGTCTAGAGCAGACCTACGAGAAGCTTTGGAGTATTTTAAAAAAATGAACAGAGGCGTGACCTTTCAAACAGCTCCACTGACTCCTGCAGTGAAGTGGTTGCTGATCATCAATGTGGCGGTGTGGTTTGTCTTTCAAGTGATCTTGGAAGGCTTTTTGCGTGTTCCTTTTACTTCGATCTTTGGCCTTTACCCGGGAAAAGTCCTTTTTGATTTCCAGATCTGGCAGGTCGGAACCTACATGTTCCTGCACTCGTTGCAGGTGACTCATATTCTTTTCAACATGCTGATGTTGTGGTTCTTTGGAGCCGAGCTTGAGCAGCGTTGGGGCACCCGCTTCTTTTTGATTTATTATTTTGTTTCCGGCATTGGTGCGGCGATCCTCTATTGTTTAGGTGTTTGGGGTTACGCTTTGGTGACAGGATCTCAAACGGGATTGATCGTGCCAGTTATTGGAGCCTCCGGGGCCGTGTTCGGTTTGTTGTTGGCTCAGGGGCTGATCTTTGGTGATCGCATTGTCTATTTCTTTATGTTGTTCCCGATGAAGACTCGTTATTTTGTGGCCTTGATGGGCCTAGTCCAATTAGCCTCCATGATGACCTCGAGCGTCACGGGAGGAGAGGTGGCTTATCTGGCCCATTTGGGCGGGTTGGTTTCGGGTTTTATCTGCCTTCAGGTCAAGGCTTGGTTTGATCGCAACTCTTGGAAGAAAAAGTCGAGCAAATCCAAGGGACGAAATCTACGCTTGGTTGTCGATAATGAGAAGAGCGACAAGCCACCAAAGTATTGGAACTAAACTAAATATTATTTTCTAGTCCCATTGCCGATCCTCTTTTAAAGGGCTGTTTTGATCGAGTTGGGGGCTAGACGCGGTGTAGGATTTGCGCTATATCTTAGGCTTCGTTTGAAAAGGGGTTTTTATGTCTTTGGCTCAAGCTAATAAAAATTTGAAATTCGATAAAAGAATGACTGAAAGAAATGTGACAGTCGGTGAGATGACTAAAGAAGAATTGCAAAAGCACCTTGAATCTCTTCCAGATCTTTCTCACAACGTTGAGAAGTTCACCATCGACGGAAAAAATTCTTCTTCAACAGAAGAATCTCACTAAAAAGGTACGCCGTACCTTTTTGTAGTGCAGAGCAAAAGCGGTCCGCAAAAAAAGCCTCTTCCGACAAGAAGGGGCTTTTTGTTTTTTATGGATCGCAATCTTAGTGGGGTTCGACTTAGTAGAAGGCCGTCCAGTAAATACAATCACATGACGTTAAAGTTCCGCCCACATAGGCAGTCCACGAAAAACCCGTGGCACTGATGGCAAGAAGGCGGGCCGAGGTGCAGCCCGAATTATCAAGCTCGACAACTGTTAATTGCACAATGGGAGCTCCCGGAAATGCGGTCGGGAAGGTCACACTTCCCGTGGTTCCCGTTGAGTTGTTTGTGCAGTTTCCAATCTGCCCTTTTTGAATGCTCATTCCTGTTGCCGCAGTGGTTTGAGTCGTGCCGTCGGGAAACTTAATCCCACCGGAAGTGCTTTCGATCGTGCCACTGACAGTCAGTTTTTGCCCTGGGTTTATGACGCCAATACCGACATTCCCATCATGGTTTATAACCATGCGTTGCTGTCGAGCGGTGGCGCCATTCGGGGTCGTGGAAAATCCTATAGCCGTGCCTTTGGTTGTCGCCGAATGATTTTCGGTCGGAGAAAAGCTGACATTCGCTTGAGGGGGCCAGAGTGTGGCAGAACCTGCGCTAGATTCTGAGAGATACGCAATCCCCGCCGTCTCTGTTCCTGCTGTGGGATAAGACACGCTTCGAGTCACTAAGAAGGGAGTGATGCCATCAAGAGCAATGTCAGAGTCTGAAGCGACATGCAGTTTTACAAGAGGACTGGAAGTGCCAATTCCTATCGATCCGTTTGTGTCGACTCTCATTTTTTCCACATTGCTGGTGTCAAAGATGATCGGACCTGCCACACCGTTACTGATAAAAAGTTCGTTCGTGGACCCCGAGGCATAACCGAGAGTTCCCTTCCAGTTGCCGTTTCTGAGAAAATCAATAGAGGGAATTCCCGACGCCGGACTATCCAAAATCAGAGGAGCTTGCGAAGTAGAACCTGCTTTAATCGCCAGCCTTGCATTGGGATCTATCGTCGTGTTGATGGCAATATTGCCAGTACTTCCGATAGTCATGCGAGTGGCGTTGGACGTCTCAAAATTTAAATCATAAGCATCGTTGGTTCCCAAGGTCGCGGCCGCAGTGAATGAATTTCCGCCATTCAAAAAGAGTGCACTGTTCGTAAAGGATGTGCACGTCATCATTCCGGTTCCATCAAAGCTGACCATCTGCCCGTTGGCGCAGGTAAAAGCCGTCAATGCTCCCGCGGCGCTTGAGGCGATCAGGCGATTGGCCGTAAAAGAGGTTGCTCCGGTGCCGCCTTTTGAAATCGGCACAGACACGGGGAAGTTGGCAGGGTCGGCACTGATGGTTCCAGAGTTTACAGCAATTCCAGCACCGACCTGAACGGCCCCCTTGGCAGAGGTTGTGGCATCGTTAATTGAAATAAGAGGTGTTGTGGATCCCGAACTCACCACGATGGGAGTTGTTCCCGCGACGGACGTCA
>JAHRXB010000066.1 GCA_019104905.1 Bdellovibrio sp. | reverse complement strand
TGAACTCTTTAAAACTTTTTTGCAAAAAAACCGCGGCATTAGAAAGACGGGCGCCATCCATGTGAACATAAAGTTTCTTGGACTTGGCCCAGGTAATGATTTCTTTTAGTTCCATCATTGTGTAGGTGGTGCCAAGCTCTGTGGGTTGCGTGATGCTCAGCGCTTGTGCCTGGGAAAAGTGTTGATCACCACGACGGATGTAAGCTTTCTCAAGTTCAGAAACGGAAATCTTTCCGTCTGTGGAGGCGACGGGGATGAGTTTGCATCCGGCCAGATATTCGGGGGCTCCGCACTCATCGACGTTCAGATGAGAGACATCCGAACAAAGCACCGCCTGATAAGGTTTTACCAAGGCCCGCATTGAGGTGGCATTGGCTGCCGTGCCGTTAAAGACAAAGAACACTTGCGCCTCGCGACCGAAGTGCTGGCGAAATCCTTCTATGGCTTTTTCCGTCCACTCATCTGTTCCATAGGCGGGGGCGTGTTCCGTGTTGGCTAAAGCCAAAGAAGAAAAAATCTGCGGGTGAACACCAGCATGGTTGTCGCTACCAAAGCCGCGTTTCATGTCAGGCCTTGTTTAAGGTCGAAAAGATAAAGTTGTGCGCGATCAAGGCCGCAAGCTTGCTGGTGCGGTTGTCCTGATCGAGTGGTGGAGAAACTTCATAAAGACCGATACCTCGAACATCAAAGTTCTGGATCATCCAATGGAAGGTCTGCAAAAACTCTTTTGTGAAAAGGCCCGTAGTCCAAGACTGACTGCAGCCTGGCGCTTCGCTGGAAGAAAAGGCATCTATATCGATGCTTAAGAAGATCTTCTTTTTTTCTTTTCCCTGCATAAAGTTTTTTAAAAGGATCCCAAGACCCTCTTGGTTCACTTGATCTAAGGTGAAGACCGTCGCGCCTTGTTTTTTTGCCCAAGCGATATGAGCCTGACTGTTGCATTGGTTTTGAATGCCCACTTCGACAAAGTCCACATGGCCCGAAAACTCACTGAGAATACGATGAAAAGGCGTTCCTGAATTGAATCCTTTGTCAGTGGGACGGACATCCATGTGAGCGTCGAAGTTAATCAGAACCGCCTGGTCTTTGAAAGCATCGAGGAAGCCCGCACCATCACAGTAACCATAATCGTGACCACCACCCAAGGAGATCCAGCGTTTTCCAGCTTGGGCCAGTGTTCGCGTGATTTCTCGCGCTTTTTCGTGACGAGCCTCCAATGGTTTTTCTTTATCAACCATGTCCCCCAAATCAAGAATTTGCGGCAGACGAGTGCTGGTCAGGTGGGGTGTCATTTTATAAAGATAAGTACGGATTTCGCGGGGAGCGGCTTGGGCTCCAGGTCGTCCACCATTCAGATTGATTCCTTCATCATCGGGAAACCCCAGAAGAGCGAAATCAAAAGAGTAAGCAGAAAGAATGTGGAAATCCCCTTTGGGAAGAATCTGGACGCATTCACCGAGGCGAGGATCCTCTTTATCATTTTTTGTGAAAAGAAGATGTTTGTCGACGGGGTGAAGCCAGCTCATTAGCGAAGGTTGCTCCACTTAGACAGGTGAAGAACTTTCGTGAGGCGCCCGGTCTCAGAATCATAGATTTTCATCGTGGCGGCCCCTTTGTTGAACTGAATAGTCGCAAAGGTTGTGCTTTTAGAGTCTGACAAGAAAAGAACCCACTCTTTGCCTTCGGTGGGTGTTACGCTGTAACGATAGTTGATAGGATCAACAGTGCGGTATCCAGACCCATTTTGGAAGTCTTTCAGAGAGATCGGATAGAAGCTTAAAGAGTTAAAGTCACGAACAGACATGATGCCCTCAGCGCTGTACCAGTGACCCAACATTTTTCGAAGGCCGACATAGTCCACGCTTTCAATAACAGCGGTGCAGGTGTCGTGATCTAAAGCTCCAGAGGCTGTAACAGAATCCCCTGTAGAGAGTTTGCGAACGCTTTTAAAAGAGTCTTCAGACTTGGTATCGACGACGTATCTTTTGCATGCTTGACCAGTGATCAAGTAAGTACCAGTAGAGTCCTTTTCCACTGTTCCCATCAAAGGCAGAGCAGAAAAAGCCACAGAAGATGCGGTCAAACTGAGGACGAAAAGCAATAATCTCATGCCCCACCTTCTTCCATGGCTCCGAAATCCGGTCAATAGTATTTCTACTCCATTTTGTGACAGATTGAGTCAACTGCTAAATTAAATAGCATTTCTCCATGCTTAGGGGAGCTGAGGCGGGGGTTTGAACCCATTCTCCCGTCCGGAAAAACCTCACGGAACTCTTGAGGGGACATGGGCCAATGAGGACGCTCTTGGGTGGGTTTAAAATCCATCGCCGGGATGTCTTTGTAGGCCTCAGGATGGGTGAACATGGTGACCGAGATTTCCCCGCAAGTGGCGTGAAAGCCATTTTCTTTTCCAAAGTGTTCATTTTCATAAGCCGTCACTTCGGGAAGATGCCACCAGTTGAACAACTTAATGTCGTAAGTTTCGTTGTGTTGTTTGGCTTGGCAAAAGGCCGTGGTCAAAGGAGCAATGTTTCCGCCGTGACCGTTAATAAAGGTGAACTTGTTAAAACCATGGCGCCCCAGGCTTTGAATGATTTCGGTAATGACCTGAATGTAGGTCAAAGGTGAAAAAGTGATTGTTCCCGGGAAAGCCATATGATGAACGGCCATTCCGAAACAAAGCGGAGGCGCGACGAGGGTCTTTGTTTTCTCACCAACGGCTTTAGCGATTTCCCACGCCGACAGATAATCAATCCCAATTAACCCGGTGGGGCCATGTTGTTCCGTGGACCCCACGGGGATAAGGATGTGTTTTTTCGTTTTTAGATAGTCTTCGATTTGTGGCCAGGTTTTTTCTTGAAGATTCATCGACATTTCTTGCTCCAGTCCCCTTAGCACACATAAGATAGACTTAAATGTCTATCGATAACGGAACTTGTCAGCTTTCTTTTCCCCTGCGCGGAGAGATTCCTTCCGCCGAGACACTTATTGTGCGCGATATTGATATTGTGGGCGCGGGTTCATTGCGGCGCCATCAGTTAGAAGAGTTGCAAAAAACAAAGAACCTTATCTTGCACACTTACGAGGACAAGATTCCGTCTTCAGTTTTTGCGATCTATCAGGCTGAGATTCTTCGCACCTTGCAGTGGTTGCGTCCTGTGAAGGCGGAGCGTGGGCCGACTTTGAATCTTGCCGAAGAAAAAAAAGCACTCTTCAGTCGAATTTTTCCCGAAACGGAAAAGTCCTTGGGATCGTTCGCAGCAAAGGTCCGTGATGAATATCTTCAGGATATGGAGTGGAGCAGTTGGCTTTTGCAGGATCATTGGCGTTATTTTGTGGGCTATCTTCGTCAGAAATTTCCAGAGAATCGAGCCCTGCTTGAATTAGCTCATTGGGAGTGGACTCAAGCGTGGATTGAGGTTCAACCTTTTGAGATGATAAAACCCGAGCCCGGCCTCGTGACTTTGAATCCTAGTCTGCAAGTGGTGTCTCTTTCAATGGATAACCCTGTGTTAAAGCGAGACAAAGGTTTGTACGCTTTTGTCTATAGTGCCGAGAAATCCACTGTGGTGGAAAGGCAACTTGATATTTATGAGGCGCAAATCATCGACTTATTACAAGAGGATAGAAAGTACACACCGTCTCAGTTGGTGGAGATGGCACTTCTCTGTGACGAAATAACACCTCAACTATCATCCGTAGAGTGGGAAAAAAAGTTCTTATCACTCCGCCAGGACGCTATAATCTTTTCTATGTGATTTCGAACGAACAAGGAGTGTGAGTATGAAGAAAAAGATCCTGGCCCTAGCGGCTCTTCTTATGACAAGTGCGATGGCGTCTTTTGCCCAAGCCCGTGGCAGCGCGAGCGGTGTGATGTTGACGGCGAATGCTTTTATGTACAACACCACGATCGAAACGGCCTCTGGAAAGGCAGACTCAAAATCGAGCATTTACGATGTGAAGTTGGGATATCTGATGGGGAGTGGTTTATACCTGGGTGGTATCTACAGTATTCGCAATCAGAGTGGTGCTTCCTCAAGCGATGGAAAGGCGACCGGGGCTTCTTTAGGATATGTGGGGTCTAGCGGGTTCTTTTTGAAAGGGCACTACATATTGACGGCTGAAAATGATATTTACAAGGAAGGCACTGGCTTTCAAGGTGACTTCGGGTATCTCACAAACGTGACGGGAGCCTTTATCGTTGGCGTTGAACTGACGTATCGTACGATTGAATACAAAAAGAGCGACGCGGACCCTTCGTTCACTAAGCTCAAACAAGACGAACTCTTCCCAATGTTAACTGTGGGATTTGTGTTCTAGTTGATATTTAAAATGAAGTTTAAAAAAGGACGCCGATCGGCGTCCTTTTTTGTTTAGAGACCTTTAAGGATTTCGTTTAAGAATTGAATGTGTTGCAGCGGGTGTTTGCCGACATGATCGATCATCATTTTTTTTGCGGCTTCGGCCTTGGGAACGCCTTCAAATGTAATCAAGCGATCCATGGCATTGGCCGAGGAAACTAAAATAGCCAAAGGGTCCTGATCTTTTTCTCGGAGTCCCTTTGGGCCGGCTCCATTGATGGTTTCTTCGTGTTGCGCGATGATATTAATGACCGTTTGATCAAAATGCTTTTTATCCTGAACGCGAGCGGCCCCTTCTGTGGGATGTTTAATCCACAGAGCTTTGTCTTCAGGGCTCATGGCATCTAGAGGCTGGCTGAGATTCAAAGTCGTGTTGTGATGTCCGTAATCATGCAGGAGTGCGCCGAGGGTTAAAAGCTGGGTTTTCTTAGGATCATTGATTCCTAACTTTTGCGCCAGCGCAATAGAAAGGGTCGCGACAGTCACACCGTGATGGGCGATGTTCTTATCGGCATTTTCGATATTCATGACTGAGCCAAGGGCGTTGGCGTTGCTCATGATAAAATTCACGTACTTGCCCGCCGCGTCCTTGGCATAGTTATAGGATTCGACGTTTTCAGGATTTTCGAAAACTTCTTCCGTGTTGCTTTGTTGAGAGCCTTGAATGATCTCGGCGCGTGTTTGAATGTCTTTGTTCGAAGAGTCGTCGTACGCGGTTTCGATATTTTTTTGCAAATAGCTGCGATAGCTGTTTTCTTCATCGGTCAGGATGAACATTTTGCGCAATTTCTTTTCTTTAAGGCGTTTTAAGCGATCGCCTTCGAAACTGTCGCCGCGACGAAGGTATAGCACCATCTTTTCATTGATCTTGATGTAAGCGTTAAAGTCGATTTTTTGATCGCCTCGGAGGGTGCTTACTCGAATAGAAACATAATCCATTGCCTCAGTGTCCTTCGATTGTTATCGTTTATTCATGTCGATTGATAAAGAAATTGTAGAAGATTTTGTGAACGAGTCAAAGACCTTGATTGGGGAATTAATAGACCTTCTCGAAGGTATTGAAGGTGATTTTTCTCAGGTTCAGAAATTGGCGGACTATGGTAATAACGTAGACCGAATTATGGGGGGCGCAAAGAATCTGGCCTTGATGGCGTCCTCTCCAGATCACGCGCTGCATATGATTTCGGACTATGCCGCTCTTTGTAAGGCGGTGGGATATAAAGCCTCACAAATCACTGACAACGAGCAGTTTTATGATGTGTGTGTCGCGCTTTTGTTAGATGCGACAGAGACTCTCAATACGCTTTTAGATAATATTGACCAAGAGGGGTCTGTTCTTCGCGAGACAATTCCTCAAGCGTTTATTGAACGCTTGCGTTGGGTTTCTCATCAGTTCAGCGAAGCTTATAGCATCAGTGTTGGGACGGGATCTGCGCCTCAGAAGCTCAAGCAGAGCGATATTGATGATTTATTGAAGAAGTTG
>JAHRXB010000030.1 GCA_019104905.1 Bdellovibrio sp. | reverse complement strand
AAGTCATAGGACTGTGTGTCCCCCACAGGGCGGCTTCCTGACACTTTCACGCGTTCAGAAAGGCGGCGACTGAGGGTGATTTTGGGGACACTGATATTGCGAGTGGAGTCGTACTGTGAAGTCACCTGCAGATTCAGGCCTAAAGTGCTTTCCAACTGTTTGCTGATTGGCTTTGCCAAAACCGCGCCCCCAATTTCAACACCCAACTGTTCGGCTTGTTGGCGCGATTGAAGATTTTGATCCATGGTGGAGGAAGTCACCCCCAAAGCGATCAAAGAGATGATATCTTGTTCTGGCAGCGGCGGTACGCTGGCCAGACGGATGGTCATGCTTTTGGAAGGACCTTGCGCCAAGAGCGAAATATCATAGTCGTCAATGCGGGATTGGGCGGTAATATATAAATTTGGATTGATTTCATTGGGGTCATGGAAATCGATCAAACCATTTTGAACTTCAAAAACTTTGTCTTTAAAGATCAATTTAGATTTCTTTTCGATATTGATTTTACCCAAAAGAACCGGATTTTCAGGAGGGCCTTTGACTTGCAGGTTTCCAGTCACCGCGCCATCCAACAAGGAATTGCGTACGACGATGTTGCGATCCAAGATCACTTGCAGATCCAGAACGACCGGTACAAAGTGGCCTTCGCGAATGAACTTAGGAAGATAAACACTTTGTTTGATGCCCGCGACGCCTCCGCCGTCCTCAGTGAATTCTTTTTCAACCAAGGCGCTGCTCACATGAAAGACGCCAGATAAGGTGAAGGGAAACCAACGGCCCGAAAAAAGTAAATCAGCGTTGCCGCTGCTGCGGATCTTGTCGGGCACATTGAAGGTCACACCCTCAAGGCGAAGGCGAATAGAGGTGGGGAGATCTTTAATTCCATTAATGAGAATTCCCCCATCGCCCGTCAAAGTTCCCCCCGCAATCTGGCCCCGAATGGTGTTGATAAGAACCTTACTTTGGGAAAAGACCACTTCACTGGAAAGTCTTTCAATGGGATGCGGGAACCCTTTGATTTTCACGAATGCGTTGGTGGTGTTTAAAGAGCCGAGGATTTCTGGTTTTCTGACGGTGCCGGATATATTCGCCGAAAGACTGACAGGACCCCCAAGATCTTCCAGGAAGGGCGTGAAGATCTGAAGCAGACGCATGTCGGCCTGTAGATTCACGGCAAGATTAAGTCTTTCCGAAGTAAAGTTTTCCCCGGTGATCTTAAGATTATTGTGAGGTCCTGTAAGGTGGAAGTTCTTAAAGTTCACGACGCCATTGTCGCTAGTCACTTCAATGGGGCCTTCGTTGGTAAAACTGAGGGCGCCGCGTTTTAACGAGACGTTTTCGATGTGAAGTTTTCCGGAAGATTTAAAGAAGTCACCTCGATCTGAACGCAAATCCACAGAGGCGGTGAGAGAAGAGGTGTATTCGCTGGCCAGGTTCGCGCCACCAATCAAACCAAGAATGGAAGAATAATTCCAGTTATTGGTTCTCATTTTTACCAATAAGGGCGCTTTGCCACTTTCGAAAGGAAGTTGGAATTCCCCTTGAACCTTGTCTCCAAAAAGACTGAGTTGGGCGCCGAAGCTATAACGGGTCAGGTTTAAAATAAAGTTAGAGTTAGGTACTTCCTGCTCTTCAAAAAAGGTATCGGTGATGGCGCCTTTGATGGTGACTCGAGGGGTGGTGACAGGATCTTTGAGTTCGGCTGCGAAATTAAGATTTCCGATGATGTTCGAATTGATTTTGCTGATGAAGTCAGATTCTTCAAGTTTCCAGTTTTTACCATCTGCATAGAGATTCATGATCTGGTCAGAGCCAATGCCCCCTTGAACGATCAAAGTAGAGTTGGCTTTTTGCAGACTGACTTTATCGGCGGTGATGTTGCCATTCTTGGCAGAGACATTGAAATTCAAAAGGTCGAAACTTTCAGGGCCGATAAGAACGCCCTTAAACGCCGACTCCAAATTGTAATTCATTTTCCAGAAACTCAGAGGGCCGCTGACCCGCGCTTTGGCTGCTCCCAGTCCTTGGACATCGAGGGGGAATTTGTAGATGCGGGAAAAGACCAGGGCGATGTCATTAAGATCAGCCGTGGGGGCGCTAAATTCTCCAGTCAGGGTCTCGTGATTCAGGTCCACTTTGAGTTGCCCCAGGTATTGGGTTTTATTCAAAGCTCCAGCGATGTCGTCAAAGAAAAGATTTCCAGAGCGATAGGTTAAAGTTGTAATTAAGTTTCCCAAAGCAAAGTCTTCAAAGATGAAATCTCGCGCATTCAACTTCATGTCGAAGATCGCGGCGTTGGAGTCTCCGGACGTGGAGCCTTCAATGCTTGTTGAACCCTGCAGCTTGAGCTTCGCCAGATTTTTGACATCCTTGAGATCCAGCTTCTTGGTTTTGAAATTGATTTTGAAACCCTTGGAAAAATCAATCACACCATCGCTGCTGCCATTGCTAGAACCTAAAGTCAGGGCGGCTGCATAACTCATAGATTCTGTGCTGACTTGAACTTGACCCTTGGCGCTCATGGCCTCGAGATCCAAGATGGCGGTGCCGTTTTTATTGTTTTCCGATTTAACCCAGATATCCCGTGCCGCCAGGGAGGCGTTGGAGCAAGTGACCTGGAACAGAGGATAAATATGTCCCTCACAGGGCAGTTCGCCGGTCAGCTCCATTCCCACCGGAATGTTGGCAAGATCCAAGGTGTGGAAAAGCTTTTGTAGATCCAGATTAGGTACGGTGACCTTGGTTTTAAAGTCAAAACTTCCGTTCAGGGTCATTTGTGACTTGGTGACGATGGCTTCCCCTGCGGGGTGAAGAACCTTCATTTCTGACAGAGTGATGACTTTGTTTTTGTACTCTCCCTGAATGCGCGCGTCGCCAAGTTCAAATTTATCGACCATCAAGGCGCGAGTTTTGATGTCGGCATTTCCTTTTAAGTTTTGCAGGCCATCGAAACGGGCCTCGCCATCCATGTTGAGCTCGCCGGAGACTGTAGGGATGCTGATTTCCGGGCGTGCTCTTTTGAGTTCTTTATACAGATCATTCAAATTGATCCGTGCGGAAAGATCCAAAAGCCCCGAAGGTTTGATCATGACTTGACTGATGCGGGTCAGTTCACCCCGGGCGAGAAGCTCGGACTCATCAAGGCGCACCCCCAGTTGGATGATGCGTAAAGACTGGCGAGTGAGATAAAGATGAGTGTCAAAAGAACCTTGGAAGTTACCAAAATTTCCCAGGCCAATGCTGAGCAAAGGGACGCTGGCTTTGGCTGTGATATTTTTACCCATGTTCGTGAGTAAAAGGTCACCGCTTTTTATTTCAGACTGAAGTTTAAGTTTTTCAGAATTGACCTTGAGCTGGATATTTTGCAAAAACACTCGCTGCAGAGGAAGCTTTTCTGTTTGGGCGAAAATCAGGTCAATGGGGAGTTCTTTAGGAGGAGTGTCCTTTTCGATAAAGGGATCAATATTTATTTCCACCTCCGGAGAATCAACCACGACCGCAGACAGTGTGACTCGGCCACTCAACAGGTGAAAGAAGTCGACGAAGACGCGAATGCTGCCAATGCGAACCTCTTTAACGGCGTTACTAAGTTCGCCTTTAGTTTGCAGGCGCAGGCCCTCAAGAGCTAGAGAAGGTTTGAAAAGTTTAAGGTGTAAACTTTCCGCGCGGATGCTGACGGGGAGGGACGTGTCCGAGTAATCTTGGATCTGCTTTAAGGTCCATTTTTCAAGCCGAGGTCCAAGAAACATGGAGCCCAAAAGCCAAAGCACGAGAAAGCCTGCCAAAGGAGTGATTAAAATCCAAAAGGCTCTTTTCATTGTCCGCTCCAAATGCTTAACAAAGCGGAGGCGGCCCGATAATGAGGACGAGCGGCCATCAGGCCTTCGAGAACTTCAATGGCGGTATGTTTTTGTCCTAAGCCCCACAGCGCTTGGGCTCGTAAGTAAGCGGTGGCAAAGAAGGTCTCAGGTTCGTGAGCCAAAAGAACTTCCACTTTTGAAAGTTCGCTAAGGACTTCAACAAAGCGACGGCACTTCAAAAGAATCTCCAGGCGAAGCCATAGCAGCGAGGTCGTTTCTTCTTCGCTGTATGACAAGAGCGACAGAGCGGCTTCATAGGCCTCAAGCATAAAGGCAGCAATGGCGAAGTCCATCGCCAGTTCAGGGAGTTGCTCAGCATGTTCATGCATGGATTGCACAAGAGCTTGCAGTGCGGCTTCTACTTCGGGATCTTTAGGGGAAAAGTCTTCCGAGGTCTGCGCGCGTGCTTTCGGAGAACGACGCTGAAGGATCTCGAGCGCATAACGTTGTTTGTGCTCGCTCACTTCACTGCGAATTTCAGAGTCCCCGGGATAGAGCTTCTGCAAACGAGAAAGAAGATTTTTCTCTTGTTCATAAAGCTGCTGAGTGCGCAGTGTGATCAGTTGATCCAACAAAAGTCGCTTGTTGTTCAGATAGTCTTTATGAATTTTGTACTTGCGATTGCTGCGCCACTCGCCCAGCTCTGCCATGGATTTATTCAAAGACTGCGCGCGCGCTGCTTCGGCTTCGGCGTTGTCTTCTTGAATGCCCTCAATCAACGCCTTTAAAGTTTTGTTGTCCAGCTCTTTGCCGACCTGTCCAAGAGCTTCCAAAAAATAAGGCCAAGGAATTGGAAAGTTTTCGTTGTCGATATAACGAAGAACAAAATGAACAAGTTTGAGAGGATGTTGGGACTGAATAAGAAAGCGGGCAAGAGAGTTTATGTTATCAAGAGTGAAGTGCTCTGGAGAAGACTCCAGACTTTGAATAACACGTTCGCCCACTTCATCGAGATCTTCGACTTCATTGAGTAAATTCTGAATTTCCAACTCAATATACGTGGACAAAAAAAGCCTCCGCGACCTAATCCCTCTTATTTTGCGATAAAATTGAGTGGTTGCGGAGACTTAATACGATGCGTCAACTACTTTTGGCTGACGCGCTCGACGTACTCGCCAGACTCAGTGTCAATACGAAGCATATCGCCTTCGTTGATATGCAGAGGAACGTTCACAACAAGTCCTGTTTCCATTGTTGCAGGCTTGGTGGCTCCAGTGACACGATCCCCTTTGATGCCTGGATCGGATTTTTCTACTTTGAGGTTGACGGCTTTTGGCACGTCACAAGCAACAGCTTTTTCGTTGTAGAATAAAATCACAACTTTAAGGTTCTCAGTGAGGTAGTACTTGGCATCACCCAAGTCATCTTCTGACATCGCGATTTGCTCAAAAGTTTCTTGAGACATGAAGTTGTAGCCGCTGTCGTCTTTGTAAAGAAAACTCATCTCTTTGTTTTCGACATTGGGAACTTCAAATTTCTCACCAGATTTGAAAGTTGATTCCAAGTTCTGGCCAGTCAGCATGTTTTTAAGTTTAGTGCGAGTGAATTGGTTGCCTTTTCCAGGCTTCACGTGTTGGAAATCCACGATCACGTAGGGTTTCCCCTCGATCATGATTTTAAGACCTTTTTTAAAATCCGACGTTTCGTACATTGTTAAATCCTTCCTGAATACAGGAAGCTATATTCGCTCAAACAAATGTCGGCGGTCAACCTTGGGCTCGGTACTCGTCAATTTTGCGAAGCATCATCTCGAGCACTTCAATCTTCCGTTCGCGGATCAATTGTTCACGAGGTTGAAGAGGGCGCAGGGGGGTGGCTTCGTCAGAATCATTATAGCGAACCTGAAGGGTTTTCATGCGTCTTTGGATCTCAGGATGATCCCCAAACTCCAGGCGGGTGTCCTTCAGTAACGCATGAGCTTTTTCAAGGTCATTGCGTACAATAAAGGCATCAATGAGGGAGAGCATGCGCTCCATGGCCCTACTCGGGGTGGTTGGAAGCGGCTTCACCATGAGAGCCTCTTCCTGCTTGGGCGGCGCCGGAGGTGCCTTGTCGAGATGAACCTCAGGAAGTTTTGTCATCGCAAAAACTTCTTCATCGTACTCATCCGCAGTCAGGGATTCCAATTTCTGAACAGCCTTTTGGGCTGATTTCGAGTTGGGATTTAAAAATAAGACCATTTTGAAGGCTTTGAGAGCATCCTTCGGATTCTTGTTGGCGAGTTGCACCTCGGCCAAAAGCTGATGAGCCAAAATATTTTCTGGAGCCAGAGAAGTCGCTCTCTTCAGGGTTTCCAGAGCTTTTCCGAGATGTCCTAGGTCGCGCATCACCTTGGCGTAAGTAACGAGTCCACCGACAAATTGCGGATGGCGTTGAACGCCCGCAGTCACTGTTTTTTGCGCCTCAGAAAGCATTCCCATTTCGCGATAAGCCTCTGCCAAAGGAGCAAAAACCTGAGAGTTGGGATCTTTCTCAAGAATCATTTGGTATTTTTCAACGGTGCTGGCGTCAATCTTCATTAAACTCGTATTTCCATTCCGTGAGCCGCTTGGCTCTAGTTTTTGCTCAAAGCGCATGATGGAAATTCTAAAGCAGATTCATTGACTAAGCAATAGGTTCAGCTTCAAATAGGAACGACAGATGGAGTTTTAATGTCCTTGACGATTCTTGGGGTGGACCCCGGTTCCCGCATTACAGGTTTTGGCGTCGTTCGTGTTGAGAACGGGCGGATTGAGCATATCAATCACGGAGTGATTTTGTTGAATGCGGAAGACGCTTTTCCATTGCGGATGAAAGAGCTTGGGTCAGCCTTTCGAGAGGTCATGGAAAAATACAAACCTCATCAAGTGGTGATCGAAAAGATCTTTCTAGGAAAAAATGCCGACAGCGCTTTTAAGCTGGGCCATGCCCGGGGTGTGGTGATGTACGAAGCGGGGCTGGGCGGTTCGGATGTCTTTGAGTATGCAACACGAGTTGTAAAAAAAGGAGTGACGGGCAGCGGAGGCGCCTCCAAAGAAGATGTGCAGGCTATTTTAAAAGCGGTTTTAAATATCAAAGTGATCAATCGCATTGATGCCTCCGACGCTTTGGCGATGGCTTGTCATCATGCTTTTGAGTTAAAGAAGAAATCTATTCTTGAGAGAGCGGTAAGTTTATGATCGGTTATTTGCGTGGAAAAATTATTGAAGTTTTAAGTGATGCCGCATTGCTTGACGTGCAAGGGGTGGGGTATGAAATTCACGCGTCCTCAAATACTCTAGGAGATTTGCAAGCCCTTTTAGGGAAGGACATCATTGTGTGGGTGCACACCCACGTTCGCGAAGATGCTTTGCAGCTTTTTGGTTTTCACTCCAAAGAAGAAAAAAATCTGTTTCTATCCCTATTGAAGGTCAATGGTGTGGGCCCGAAAATGGCCTTGAGCATTTTGTCAGGTGGCCGTCCGGCACAAATTCAAGAGATGATCGAAGCCGGTAACGCGAAGGCCTTGTCAGGTCTTCCCAAGGTCGGTAAAAAAACCGCCGAACAGATTATTCTGACTTTGAAGGGGAAATTGGTTTCGATCGAAGAGACAATCAAAGGTCGTTCTGAAGCTCACACACAGATCACTTCTGCTTTGTTGAATTTGGGTTACAAGTCTCAATTGGTCGATCAGTTCGTCGCGACGTTGCCGACGGATATGTCCTTGGAAGAGGGTGTTCGTAAAGGACTGCAAACTCTTTCTGGGAGCTTATCATGAGTCGTATTTTAGAGGGCGATCCGATTGAGGGTGAAAAGAGTTGGGAAAATGAACTGCGTCCGCAAACGTTCGCGGACTTTCCCGGTCAAGATGATGTGAAAGAAAAGCTTAAGGTCTTTGTGGCGGCGGCAAAACACCGCGGCGAACCTTTGGATCATGTCTTGTTGTGTGGCCCTCCTGGATTGGGAAAAACGACACTTTCGAAGATCATCGCCAATGATATGGGTGCTGAGATCAAAATGACGTCGGCACCCGCCATCGACAAAAAAGGGGATCTGGCGGCGGTTCTTACTTCGCTCAAGCCGAACTCGGTTTTGTTCATTGATGAGATTCATCGCTTGAGCCGTCATGTGGAAGAGTATCTCTATACGGCCATGGAAGATTATTATATCGACATCGTCACGGGTGAGGGGTTAGGGGCTCGTTCGATGAAGTTTCAGTTGGCACCTTTCACTTTGGTGGGAGCCACAACTCGCGCGGGTCTGCTCAATCCTCCATTTCGAGATCGATTTGGAATTGTCGAACGACTTCAGTTTTATGATAAGCATGCTCTTCAGCAAATTTTGATGAGATCCTCTGAGATTCTCAAAGTGAAAATGGACGAAGAGGGGGCGGAAGAAGTGGCCCGCCGTTCGCGGGGAACTCCTCGTGTTGCCAACAGGCTTTTGAAGCGAGTTCGGGATTATGCTCAAGTTAAAGGCAATGGGAACATCAATAAAGAAATCGCCGTTTACGCTCTGAACCAGTTAGGAGTGGATCAATTTGGTCTGGATCTAATGGATCGTCGTATTTTGAGCCTGATCCAAGAAAAGTATAACGGAGGCCCCGTTGGCATTGATACAATAGCTGCGGCCCTCAGTGAAGAAAGAGACACACTGGAAGAGGTCTATGAACCATTCTTGATTCAAGAGGGCTTCATACAAAAAACTCAGCGAGGACGTGTCATCACTGAGTATGCGAAGAATTCAGTACTAAGTTCGGAGAGATAAATATGGCGTCTAGGCAGCCTTTGGTTGTTGAGGTGTTGAGGGGTCCCGTCGTGGAAAGCCTTCATCAGGTTATGGCAGTGGTTGTAAATGAGATTGGCAATGTCACTCACTTTTGGGGGAATCCTCAGTTTCTGACTCTGCCACGAAGTGCAATTAAAATGCTCCAAGCTTTGCCGTTAATCGAATCCGGCGCTGCCGACAAGTATGGTTTGGAAGATAAACACATCGCTTTGGCCTGCGCGTCCCATCGCGGGGAAAAGGATCACCTGCAAGCACTTCAGCAGTGGGCGGAAAAAGTTCAAATTAAAGAGTCGTCTTATATCTGTGGTCCTCATCTGCCTTTGGATGAAGCGAGCTCCCATGAAATGATTCGTCGCGGGCAAAGTCCGACGGTTTTTTGTAATAACTGTGCCGGAAAACATTCAGCGCTGATCACAACCTGTTTGCATCTGGGAGAAGATCCTGCCGGTTATGAAAAGTACGAACACAACGCTCAAAAACGACTGCGTAAAATTCTGACCGAGACGATGAAGGTCGACCACTCAAAGGTTGCTGCGGGCATTGATGGCTGTGGCATTCCTACTTACGCCGTTCCTTTGCAAGCCATGGCCACAGGGATGTCGACCTTTATTAATCCTAAAGAGACGCCCGCGCGGAAAGCCGCTTGCGAGCGTATTTTGCGAGCGGTAAAGGCCTTTCCGTTTTATGTGTCTGGCAGTGACAATTTCACCACAGCTGTGATTGAAAAGTCACAGGGGCGCGCCATCGTCAAGGGTGGGGCCGAGGGGGTTTTCTGCGGAGTCTTGCCAGAAAAAAGAGTCGCCTTCGCAATCAAGGCCTCTGACGGAGCCGGGCGTGCGGCTCAGGTGGCCGCAGCTTCGTTATTACTCCAACTCGGTGGGCTTAATGAGGCAGAGTTTAAAGCGCTCGCGAAATACACGATGCCGTCAGTAACCAACTGGCGCGGAGACGTGGTCGGGCAGATGCGCATTGCGAAGGGCACTTAGTTAGAGTAAAGTCTAACTAAGTATGTTCTTACAGAAAACCATTCGTAAAAAAACTGTTGTCGATGGAATTGGGATTCACTCCGGGGATCCCTGCACTCTTACTTTTAGACCTGCGCCCCCTGACAGTGGAGTCTACTTTATTCGCACTGATTTACCGGGAACTCCTTCTTTGAAGGTTTCTGCTAAGAACGTTCAAGCCACTTCACATCAAACGACCATCGGTGGTGGGGCGTTTTCAGTGGCGACCATTGAACACTGTCTTTCAGCTTTGTCGGCTTTGCGTATAGATAATCTCTTTATTGAACTGAATGGACCTGAAATCCCCATTGGCGACGGCAGTGCCCGTGATTTTCTAAATGCCTTGTTGGCCGTGGGCATTGTTGAACAAGATCAGCCGCGAAAGTATTGTTACATCACAGAGCCGATCTATTTCAGTGAAGGCGAAAAACACGCCTATGTGGTTCCTTATCACGGCCTACGCCTCACGGTGACCATTGATTTTCCTCACTCTCGAATTGGCAAGCAGACGATTGATATCGACATCAACGAACAATCTTTCGGGCGTGATGTTGCCGGAGCGAGAACTTTTGGCTTTCTCAAAGACGTAGAAGCCTTAAAAGCACGCGGCCTTGCAAAAGGTGGCAGCCTTGAGAACTGCATCGTTCTTGATGGCGATAATGTCGTTAATCCTGAAGGGCTGCGCTGGGCTGACGAATTCGTTCGTCACAAAGCTTTGGACGCCTTAGGCGACCTCGTCACTTTAGAAATGCCACTGATGGGACACGTTGTTCTTTATAAAGCCGGTCACGATATTATGAATAAACTCGTCCGAAAAATCTGGGACTCTCCGACCAGTTACCGCCACGTCGAACTTGGCGCCGACGTTTCTGAAGAAGTTCAGCGTTATACAGGCTGGACCGTTCCCGTCTAAACTAACGCTGCGACTTTAAGTACCCCACGATGTCGATGTCGGGAGGCGCTTCAAGGCCAATTCCTGGCAGCGGTCCCGTGAGTTCTTCCAGGGACAAGTCCATGCGTACGTCATAACGACGTTCAGGTTGATAGCGAAGCCACTTTTCTTGTTCATACCAAGCGCGTTTGTTTTGATCATCCGTACATGCCGCGATCTCTTGTTCGATGCGAGCTCCCCAGCGGTTTTCTATGCAGTGGTAAGGATCAAAGCTCATCGCAAACAATCTTTGGCGTGCGGCCTCAAGATTCATTTTTACGGTCAGACCATTTGTCGTGGTGTAAGAAAACTGACAGGCCTGAGCTTTTTGAGCGTAGATCGAAAACAGATCTGCCGCCAAGTTGCCACCGTTATAGCGAAGGGCAGGGTCTCTTTTTTTGTAGCGTTCAATATTGGACTTTGTTTGGGCCAGTAGATCTATGAAGGCCACCTTCAGACGGGCGTCTCGTGAAGGCGTGGCATAGGCCTCCCATTCACCATCGGTGCCGTAGATATTTAAAGGCAGTCTTTCAGGATGAGGTTTTAAATAAATTCCAGATGTTCGAGCAGCCTCCACGGCGTCGACGCGGTCTTTAAGGCTCACGCAGATATCATCCGTTAATTGGGCCATGTCGTTCAGGGGATCAATATGCACTTCGCCTTGCATAAGGCTTAAGCGAACATAGTCATAGAAGTTGGTCTGCTGCCCTTGAACGGTAAACTTTCCCTTACTCCACGAACCCATCGGGTCTGGTTGAGTGCCATAGAACTGTTCGATTCCATATTGGGGGAGCTGGGAGTTTGTCGCAGCAATGATTTTTCCTCCGGCGTAGGAACCAGAAGAATCCAATTTCGCATCAATCAAAGCCAAAGGACGGAAGTTTTTAAATCCAGCTCCTTGCGCGGGATTGCTGCGCACGAACTTGGGAGTGAACATTCCCATCGTCAAAGAATTGTCAGGGTGAGCGTCGATATAAAATATTCTTCCATCATCGGAGACTTTATAGATGACAGCAACATGACCATTGGGATCATAGATCACGGTTCCGGGGCGAATGGCCGTGCGATTGATTTTGACGGGATAGAAGTCAGAAAATAGCTCCTGATCAAGATTTCCCATCATTCGGAACGAAGCTGAAAACGTCAGTCCGGGAACAACATCGTTAAGGACTTCCAGTGCATTGGGATACGTGTTTTTGAAAACACCTTTTTTGACGAAAACATCATAGCGTTTGGTGACATAGTTTCCTAAAGGCGAGTAGCGCACGTCTTTGACATTTTTGGGGTCTTCGCCGGGGCTCAGATTGGGTTTCACCTCGCTAATGACAGAAAAAGGCAGACCATTTTTCCAGGCGAAGTATCCGCGAAGATAATAAGGAAGATCCGCGCAGTCGGCAAAGTACTTGAGGCCCCGTGGATCTGAAGTGTAATAGGGATTGGCGGTGCTTTGGAGGCAGGTATCAACCTTACCACACTCCCGGCGCTCGACGGCCTCTCCTAAGCGAGAGACGAACTCTCCAAACTGTTTCTCATGAAGCTCGGTCCAAGAGGGCTGGGTGATCCGCCATTGTGTTGCGGGCGTCGATTGGGCGTAAGAACTCAAACCGCCGCACATTAAGAATAGAAATGCTCCAATAAATAGCTTCATGTCGATCTCCGGAAGTACCAGTAAAAAAAGGAGTAAAGCAATTTCTTAGCCAGAAATTAAAAAATGGAAATATCGTAGTTTGGACCTGAGGTCGCTCTTCCAGGCGTTCGGTGTAATTTGTGCAGAATCGCTGTTCATGATTTTGACGATCTCTTTTGGGGGACTCGCCGGATTTCTGACAGGCCTTTTTTCGGCTCTTTGGCGCGCTTGTTTAGAAGATAGACATGGGTAATGGGGCGGGTCTGTCATGTAAGTATTCGAATTTACATGCATTTTATCGACTCATAAGAGGGTCGGTTCTTGCAGCAGAAGCATACGTACAAAGGAGAGAGTATGAAAAAGACATTTTTGGTAGTGATGGTAATGGCTAGTTCTGCTTTTGCTGGGAATGGGCAAGTGGGTTCTGTTGGACCCATGAGATCTGCAAGTTTGATCTCCTATGATCAGGGTGCCGCCACGATTCGAATTGTTGGTGAAGACGGCCAACTGTTAAAAAAGATTTTAGAGGACAGCCAAATTGAGATCAAAGAGGATGCTGCCGACACCAGCACGATTCGAAAAATCATTTGCGACTCGTCGGGCTGCGAACTCACGGTGAACGGAGATGTTCAAACCGCCGAAAATGTCGAGGATTACTATTCGGACGCTTATAACAAAAAATTGAAGTCTCTGAAGAACAATGAAGTTTTGCTTTCTGCCCCGATGATGGGTACGGAGCCTGGCGATCGTAATAACAACGACGGTCTCATGATTCGAGCCCTTCAATTAAGTCGTTTTGAGTCCCGGAACATTCAATTGCAGGTCGAGAAAAATGCGACTCCCGGTGCCGATCAGTGGTTGGTTCCTGTTTTAAAGATCTCACTCAGAATGAAATCTTTTACTTTGCAGTGCTCTAGCGGAATAAATATCGCGACAGGTGTAAAGAACAGTCTTCATGAGAGCTGTTACCTTGAGACGGTCTTAGGAAAGGCCATTTCTTTCGCAAGATAAAGACAAAGACCCATTTAAAACTCATCCCAAGGCCGTTCCGTAAGGTACGGCCTTATTTTTGATAGCAACAGAGCGTTAATTCCGCCTCTTGACGCGCCGTAGACCCAAAAAAGAAACAGGCACCTTCGGGGTTTTTCTGGCATAGTTCCTTGGTTGTTTGAAATTGGAAAAAACAATAGGGCGTTTGTGACCCTACAGGAGTGAGACATGATTATCGGTGTTCCTAAGGAGATTAAGATTTCTGAAAACCGTGTTGGTATCACAGAAGCTGGTGTTCGCCAGTACGTGAAAGAAGGCCACACAGTGATCGTAGAAAAAGATGCTGGCGTGGGTTCTGGCATCAGCAATGAACAGTATGAAAAAGCGGGTGCGAAGATCATCGACACAAAAAAAGAAGTGTATGCGAAAGCAGACATGATTCAGAAAGTGAAAGAACCACTTCCTGATGAATATGAGTTGATGAAAGAAAATCAAATCCTTTACACCTACCTTCATTTGGCGGCGGAACCGAAGCTGACAAAAGTTCTTTGTGAACGCAAAGTAAAGGCGATTGCCTATGAAACCATCCAGTTGGATAACAACTCGTTGCCTCTTTTGACTCCTATGTCTGAAGTGGCAGGCCGTATGGCAACTCAAATCGGCGCTTTCTACCTGCAAAAAGATCATGGTGGAAAAGGGATTTTGATGGGTGGTGTGACAGGTGTAAGACCTGCGAAAGTGACGATCATCGGTGGTGGTGTTGTGGGAACGAACGCAGCGAAAATGGCCGTGGGCCTTGGCGCGAGCGTAACTATCCTTGATGTGAACACAGCTCGTTTGGAATACCTTGATGATATCTTCCAAGGCCGTTGTATGACATTGTACTCCAATGCTAAAAACATCGAAGAGTCTGTGAAGGACTCAGACCTTGTCATCGGTGGCGTATTGATCACCGGCCATAAGGCTCCAACTCTTGTCTCTAAAGAGATGATCTCTTCTATGAGCAAAGGCTCTGTCGTTGTAGACGTTGCTGTGGATCAAGGCGGTTGTATTGAGACATGTCGTCCAACATCTCACCAACAACCAACCTATGAAGTTGATGGCGTCATCCATTATTGTGTACCTAACATGCCTGGTGTGGTTCCTAGAACTTCTACTTATGCATTGACGAACGTCACTGCGAAGTACGGCTCTATGTTGGCTGCGATGGGTGTTGAAGATGCG
The DNA here is from genome assembly GCA_019104905.1 of Bdellovibrio sp. Lineage (GTDB taxonomy): Bacteria > Bdellovibrionota > Bdellovibrionia > Bdellovibrionales > Bdellovibrionaceae > Bdellovibrio. The sequence goes on along the minus strand of JAHRXB010000030.1, from coordinate 6,220 downwards.
ATTGCAAAATCTCCCGCTCTCTTCAAAGGTTTGAACGTTTACGGTGGCCATGTTTGTTATGAACCTGTCGCTCGTGACCTTCACATGGAATACAAACCTTACAAAGGTTAATTCTTAACTCGATAGAGTAAAAACTTGAACCCGCATCTCGCAAGGATGCGGGTTTTTTTATTGGAACCCACGGTCTTCCGTGGAGAATAAAACAAAGACAAAAAAGAAACAGAGCCGGTGTTGACAAGTGTAGAGGGGCAACGAAAACTGAACCCACCATGTGGAGGAATCATGTTGAAGCATTTGGTGTTACTTCTTTCTTTTTCAACCTTCGTCGCCGTACATGCCTCTCAGGCTCCGCAGGCCCCCAAAGAGCAGCAACCCACTCCCGCCAGTCCTCCCTTGGGTTCTTGGAATATCGATAAGTCAGCCGTGTCGATTTCTGGCGTGTCATCCGGGGCTTTCATGGCGGTCCAAATGGGCGTGGCCTACTCTCGTGAATTTATGGCCGTCGCCAGTGTGGCTGGCGGTATCTATTGGTGCTCAGAGGGCGACCCGCAAAGAGCCAAAAGCGTGTGCATGGGAAAACCTCAAGAAGTGGACTCTCAAGTGCAGATAGCTAAGGCACGTGACTTGGCATCTCAACAGAGCATTGATCCCGTGGGTGCGTTGTCGCGACAAAATATTTACATCTTTGCTAGTCCCAAAGACAGCGTCATCCATCCTGCAAACTCAGAGAAACTGAGTGAGTTTTATGGCGCCTTCATTGCGCCGACAAAAATTAAAATTGAAACAAGTCTTGAATCGGCGCATGGATTTCCCACTTTGAATTCAGGAATTTCCTGCGGCATGGGTTTTTTGCCGTGGATTCTGAAATGCAACTTTGATTTGGCCGGGGAGATTCTTCAGTCCGCCTACGGCACTTTGCAGCCGCGTGGGGATTTTATACCCCAACATCTGATGAAGTATTCTCAGGCAGAATTTGGAGACGAGAAAACGCCTTTATTTAAAGACGCCTGGGTGTATGTTCCTGAAACTTGCGCCCAAGGGGCCCGCTGCCGTTTGCATGTGGCACTGCATGGCTGCCAAATGAACCCTGACTTTATTCAAGATAAGTTTGCGACGATCGCAGGATACAATGAGTGGGCTGAAACCAACGGTATTGTCGTTCTTTATCCTCAGTCCGCGAAGATTCCCAAAGATAATCCTTACGCTTGCTGGGATTGGTTTGGATTTACCGGTCCCGACTACATGACCAAGTCTGGCACGCAGATGAGTGCTCTCAAAAAAATGATTGAAAAAGTCATACGGTAAATAAATTAGAATCGCGCCGACTGTTCAAGCCAGAGATTGCCCCAGTCTTCGGTTCTTATTAGCGGTATACGAGCCTGTTTTAGGCGATATTCTACGGCGCTGTGGGGATGGTGGTAGCGTCCCCAGCGGGCCGAACTAATGCCTATTTTCAGATGAGGCAAAGCCATTAAGAGTTCTGCTGAGGTGCTGGTCTGACTGCCGTGATGTCCAAGGATCAGAGTTTCGCTTTTTTGCACCCACCAGTTGTGAAGCCATTTTCTTTCTTCAGAGATCGGCGAGTCCCCAGGAAGAAGAATCTTTTGAAACGCCAGAACATGGCTTTGGGTGTTGCTGCTTTTTTTATTCAGAGAGCTCCAGCGAAAAAGCTCCTTTGCGTGAGGTGGAAGTTTGCAGGAGGCGAAGGATTTGAGTAAGTGCATTTTCTTGGGCGAGGACTTTCCTTGGGGAGCCACGGCAACGCAAAGACTTTTTTCCAGGGGCGAGCGTTTCCAAACAGCCAGGGCCCCGATGTGATCCCAATCCCAATGACTGAAGAATGCGAAATTGTCTTTGTCTTTGCATTGGGTGGAAATCTTTCTCCACGGAAAATATTCTCCGCCCATGTCAAAATGTAAACAGGCCGAGGCGGAAATCGCGGTCACCCACTGGCCCTGTCCGACATTCCAAACGACAACATAGCTTCTGGCGGGAACGTGATGTGTGATGCTCGCGCTGAAGGTGATCAGCGTAAAAATGAAAAGCCTCACTGGGAATCCCTCCCTTGCCAAAGACGGAGGCGCAGAAAATGAAAAATAAGATGCCAGCTAAAGATCCACACCCACAGAGTTCCTATTGTGGGGGTGATGCCTTTTTTAAGTTCAATAGGTTCAGAAAGAAGCGGCAGAACGCGGATGAAAAAATCCATCGCAAAATCAAATACAAAGGTGAGAGAGTTCAAAGCGGTCACAATAAATCCCAACGGCGAAAGAATGTAAGACACGGCCGGAGCTAAAAATAAATTATAGATGACACTGAGCGGGTGAAGGCTGCCAAGGCCCCACAGCGGGGCACTCATAAAAAGGAAGATTGATATCTGTGAGACGAAGGCGCGCCCCCAGGAGCTTTGAATGCGCAGTAGGGAGGGCCAGCAAAGAGCTAAAGCGGCACACCAACTCATCAGAAAAGAGAGGGAGTTCCACCAAGCGGGAAATAGAGTCAGAACTCCAAAACCTGTGAGAGCGACAATAAGATCATTGGGAAAGGGAAGGGATTTTCGTAGCAAAAGAATCCGGACACCCAGTCCACAAAGAGCTCTTACGGCAGGAGCTTGCCAGCCCACCAAAAGAGAATAAATCCCCAAGAATAGAAATCTTAAATAGACTGGAATTTTTAAAATGCTTAAGAGTTCATCAATCAGAAGAAGATGCGAACCAGAGACGACAAAGATGTGAATCAAAGATGTTTTGCTCAAATCAATCTTCAATTCTTGATCTGTGATTTTTTCACCACAGACTAAAGATGCTAAAGAAGCGTGATGCTTTGCTCTTGTTGGAAGAATCTGTAAACACTTTTCGTGAAAATGCTCTGACATCATTGATGTGTTTTTCAGCAAAGCATCGGAACTAGGAATGCTTAAGGTGAATGCAAGGAGGAGGAGAATGACCATATTTTTAGATACTTAGCAAATTTCATAACGCACCTAATTTCTAAAATATTCTGTCGTCAGGTCCGCGCGTCTTGTGAGGGCGGATTTTAAGATCTGAAATTTCGAAGATGAATTACACGGCATTAATGTTTTAAAATATAATAAAAACAAATACTTAAGCTGTGTGCAAAATGTAAGCAAATCGCTGAAACCCTTGAAAATGAACAGGTCCAAGGTCTAGTATTGCAATAACTCAACATTTTATGTGGATAACTCCTGCTTGTTTGCACTTCTCAATGCGTGTCATACTGGAAAAAGATTAAGAGGTGTCGAGAGATGAAGCAACTTAGACTATTAGCGGCAACGGTCCTTTTAAGTGTGCCTTTTGGTGTTTTAGCAAAGCCAACCCAGGCATCGAGTAAGTCCTCAGTGAAAGACTTAAATCAACAAGCTCTGCTTGTAGAGCTTACGGGGAAGGATCTTTCTAAAGAAAATGACATCGCCTTATATGCTGAAATGGTGAGCGCTTATCAGAATGATGATGAAATTGCTTTTAAGAGTCGTCTGCAAAGTTTGCTAACACGTTTTCCGCAAAGCTCCTATGCAGACAATGCGCTGTTTTTAGCGGGCCGTATGGCCGTGGATCACAATAATTTTGCAGAAGCGATCAAGTACTTTGCGCAAGTTGAAAAAGAGTATCCTCGCAGCAATAAGGTGGTCGCTGCAAAGTTTGCGAAAGCGATGACGTATAAAAAGATGAACCTTCCAGAGTTTGCCTTACGAACTTTGAAAGAAGTCCGCGCGAAGTATCCGGGAAGCCCTGAATCCTTCCGCGCCGATGTTGAACTCAAGATGATTAAATAAGTACTCACTGCAAGGATGCAAGAGTGATGAACAAAAAGTTCTCTGTTATGTTAGCCCTTATTTTTTGTGCTCTCCTGGCTCAAGCGCAGGATGTGCCTCCGGATTCAAATTGGGAATCGGATCCTTTGGATGTTCTGGAGCCGCAGAAGCAAGAGGTGGTTGAGCCAACAGTGCCGGAGTTTACGGAGATCCCAGAGCCTGGCAAAGAGGTTGTGAAACCGGCTCCAAAATTGACGGAGCCCGCGTTGTTAGAACCGACTCCGGTTGCGCCTCCGACGGTGCCGACGGAATCAGCCGCGACGGCAACGACTTATGGGGGGGATGAGCCGGATTACTCGAAGGAATCTGAGTTTCATCGAATTTATAAAACGTATAACGAAGAGCCCACACCTGTGGAGGCGTGGGAAAAAGCCGCAGGCACTCGCCAGTCTGAAGTGTATCAGGTTCAAAAAGGGGATACCTTGTCAGGTATTTCCGGCACGTTCTTTGGTGATCCGTTCTTTTGGCCAAAAGTTTGGTCTTTGAATCAAGGACAAATTCAAAATCCCCACGAAATTGAGCCGGGTCTGAGTGTGCAGTTCTTCCCAGGAAGTATGGAGGAAGCACCAACATTGGCGGTGGCACCACAGGAAGAGAAAACTGAAAAGGCAGAGGGCAAGAAGACTGTCGACGTGCCTGTAGGCACGCTGCCACAGGCGAAGAAAAGAACACCTCTATTGAAGTCACTTCCCCAAAGTCTTCCGCAGTATCGTATGGGAGCCGTTCCGAAATCGGGCATGGAGATTCAAATTGGAGTCGCAAAAACGCGTTTCCCAGTCGCCTTAGAGTATCTTGAATATTATATCAGTGATGCAAAAATGCAGGGCGTGGGGGTCGTTACGGCCACGGAAATGAATATGAAGACGGCCGGAGACTATCAGTATATCTATGTTCGTTTGGATGGTCCTGCGGGCAAAGAGTTCGTCGCACAAAAGAATGTATCGGAAATTCAAGATCCGTTGCGTGAAAAACGCAAAGGTCACATGGTTGAGATTCAGGGTGAAATTGAAATCATTGAGCCCGTGAATGATCAAAAGAATGTGTATCGTGCGATCGTTAAGAAAGCCATTCAACCTGTAGAAGTGGGGTCCATCCTGACTCCGGGAAAACTTCCTATGATTGACCCCTCCGTCGGGACGTTGAGTTCGGGCGTAGGTGCGACGATCATGGGTGGGCAGTTTGATAAAAAACGCAGCCTCTTTGGTTCTAACAGTTTGGTGTTCCTGGATGCGGGAGTGAATCAGGGTCTTCAAGAGGGTCAGTCTTTGCCTATTTTTGCGGACGAACGAAATCGCAACAAAAAAAGCGAGGCCGTGATTAATGATCGAGTGATTGGTTCGGTAAAAATCGTGCGAGCGTCGTTGAACTTCGCCACAGGATATGTGACCAAAGCAACGGATGATATTTTGCTGGGTGATTATGTCGGTAAATCGGTGGTTCATGCTTTCCGAGAGCAACCGGCCGCTTCCAAGGTCGAAGCCCCCGCAGAAGATTTTGAAAAAGATTTCGAGAGCGCGCCTGCCGAGGCTCCCGCTCCGGATTCCGGATCGGACGATTCTGATTTAGATCTTTAGAAGAGACTCAAAAGGCCCCGCAGATTGCAGGGCCTTTGAGTATGAACGACTTATATTCCTTATCTCAATTAATCAAAAGCCATCCTCTTTATACAATTCAAAGAGACGAAATCCATCACCTCTATCGAACCTTAGGGCAGCAAAAGCAGCTTCATGCCGAAGGTCTTTTGTGTGAGTTGAAGGAAAGAATCCCCGAGTTATTTGAAGCTCTTCAGAAAAACCATGTTCTCTTTAAAAAGCACTGTGAAGAAAGTCTGCAGTTGCGACTGCAAGGGGTGCAGTTGGTCTGTTATGGCGAAGAACTGTTTCCTTCGTCTTGCTATTGGATGGCGGATCCTCCTTTGACATTAAGCTATCTTGGAGCAACGGCCTGGTTGAATGAGCGAACCTTGTCGGTGGTGGGAAGTCGGGAGCCTTCTTTTGAGTCCGTGCAATGGATGGAAAAGGAATTCGCGCCGTTTTGTGAAAATGAAAAACCTTGTGTGGTCAGTGGAGGGGCTCGTGGGGTGGATCAGAAGTCTCATTCGATCGCTCTGCGAAAAAACACGACGACGATCGTGGTGCTGCCATCAGGTCTTCAATCTATGTATCCAGACAGTCTTAAAGAGTGGGTTGCTCCTATCTTGAATGGTGGAGGATGTTTTCTGAGTGAGTATGCCTTTGAGCAAAAGATGCACAAGCACTTGTTTCATCATCGCAATCGTTTGATTGCGGCTTTAGGGCAGGCCAGCTTGCTGGTTGAGGCAAGACGACGAAGTGGGACGCTGATCACTGCGCAACAAGCCCTGCAGTTAGGAAGGCCGGTGTGGGTTGT
>JAHRXB010000238.1 GCA_019104905.1 Bdellovibrio sp. | reverse complement strand
TGTACCCCTCACAAACACCAAGATTCTTTTTGTTGCGGAAGAATTGGCGCCAGGACCGGAAGTTAAGACACCTCCTAAAGAGTCCCAGCTAGACCAACCGCCGCTGAACCAAATGTGCCAAAGGGCATTGTCTGTGCCCCGAGCAAAAACATCCAGACGGCCGCTTCCCCAAGAGGTCACATCGGGCGAGGACGTTAAGACTCCACCTAAAGATTCCCAGCCAGACCACGAACCACCACTAAACCATCTGTGCCAAAGGGCATTGTCTGTTCCTCGCACGAACACATCCAAGCGTCCACTGCCCCATGAAGCTGCTGCGGGATCCGACGTCAGAACGCCGCCCAAAGATTCCCAGCCCGACCACGCTCCTCCACTAAACCATCTGTGCCAAAGGGCATCGTCGGTCCCTCTTACGAAGACATCCAACCTGCCTGAGGCCCAACTTGCCGCCGCGGGACCAGAAGTCAAAACTCCACCCAAAGACGCCCAAGCATACCAGGTACCGTTGCGATAAGAGCGAACCCAGAGGGCGTTGTCGAGCCCTCGAGCGAACACATCAATTCGATTCGTGCCCCGACAAACCGCTGCGGGTGAGGAAGTGATAACTCCCCCCAAAGAAGCCCAGGAACTCCATGCAGATCCGTTCCAGCTTCGGTACCAAAGCGCATTGTCAGTGCCACGCACGAAGACGTCCGTTCTATAACCAGGTCTTGAACATGAGGCCGGGTCCGAGGTCGCCACCCCACCGATCGTCATCCAATCCGACCACCCGGGAGTCGTCGGATCATCATGCAAAGGATCCATGCGCAATGAGGGCGTCAAATTGTCGCTCGCCTTGTCGTCAGCAAAAGCACCTTGCGCCAAACATCCTATCAACAAGGGCAGAATTAAAAATTTACCGAACTTCGTCGTCATATACTCCTCCTCTTTTTTGGGATGACCAAAATCTCAAACGCAACATTAGCCAAAGAGGATGTTCGCAGCCAGCTCTATCCAGAAGTTTGCTAAAAGGCTTTACCGAGTCTTGCCACTTAAAATTCAGAGCTGGGTGTTAGTAGGGCTTGGCCTGTCGAGTGAAAGTTTTTATCGACGAATTTTTTAAAAAATTATGTGACAAGAAAAAAGGACGATAAAATGTAAGCACAACCTTAACTCTTACAAGAGAGTCCACCATGGCAAGAAAAAATATTCTCGTGATCTACTACTCTCGATCCGGAAACACCCGCAAAGTGGCTGAAGAAATCGCACAAAGTCTGCACTGTGATATTGAAGAGATTCGCTCTCGGGTCTCTTATCCACAAAACTTCTGGGGTTATCAAAGAGCTTTACTTCACGCTAGTTTCAAGAAGAAGCCCGAGATTCAAATGGTGCAAAGTCTTTTAGAAGACTATGACCTTGTCATCATTGGCAGTCCGGTCTGGGGTGGGGCTCTCTCCGCTCCGATCCGTTCTTTTCTTGATCGCAACAAAGATGAGCTACGGAATGTTGCATTTTTCTTAACTCAAGGCGGAGAATTCGGACGAAAGAAAGTATTCACTCAGATGAAAGAACTTTGCCTCAAAACACCGTTAACAACTTTCGCCGTGACTGAACGTGACGTGCGAAGTGGAAAATTTAAGAAACAGATTGCGGAGTTTATCGCAAGCCTCAACATCGAACGATCGGAGGCTACAACCGAAGTTCCTCGATCCATAGAGCTCTAAAACTAAGTTTCTACTATCTACCAGAATCAGTGAGGTGGTTGTCCAGCTTATCAAATGAACCAGTCCATCCTTGGGTCATGCTAGATCTTGACTCAACAAAAGTCTTCATCTCTTCCGGAGTGGCTGCCCCAGATACTTCCCAAGTTACGGTGACTCGAGTTTGATTGGCCGCCTCCTCTGCAAACTGCACGGTGGTCAGCATAGTCTCAGGCCATGTGGGCGCCAAGGGATGACGAGAGATCTTTTCGTCTTTATCACAGAACTGCTGAGTATAAGTAATACGATGAGGACGCTCTATATCCTTATAACTTGTTCGTCCGTACATTGTGATATCCGCGCTATTGGTCATCATGTAAAACGTACTGCCGCCCGGTTTGATATCAGAGCGAAAGAACTTCATCGAAAATCCCGTCGGTGAAAGCCATTGCGAAAATTGTTCTGGCTTTGTCCAGGCATCAAAAACCACGTCAATAGGAGCTTGAAATGAACGATTGATAACGAAGACTTCTTTGTTGTTTGATTCCTTTGCCAAGAATTCTGCCAAACGATCCCACGTAGAATCTCCGCCGGCTTTCTTAATAAACTTTCTGGTTTGTTCTGCAGCCTCAGGGGTTGGAAGTGCCATAGTCATATCCATCAGTGTCTTGCCGTTTTCTTCAGAAAAATTAACGGTCACTCGGAAAAGAGGTTTCTGTATATCATTACCGCCATGGTCGTACACCATACGGCGATATCTATCTACTTCGAGATATTTCGTTTTATTTGGATAATCGACCCCGTCGGGTCCATGCATGGTGTAGATCCAGGTTCCCCCACCTTTTAGCTCTTTAATCTGAGTGGTCAGTGTAAACCCTCGCGGCCCCCACCATTGCACGACTTTTTTTGGATCTTCCCATGCGTCCCACACCATCTTCACCGGGGCATCGTAAACTCGCGTTATCTTGATTTCATTTGATGAATTCTTTGTGGCCATGGTGATTCCTTTCTCTAGAGAGAGCTTTATAGCAAGGTCACTGATGATCATATAGAAAATAGCCTGAAGAACTTTTCCACGCAACCATGTACCTATGGACACCCATAAGACCCCATAACCATTCAACATTTTTTTGTTGTAATGCAAACTTCTGTGGACACCGTCGAGTGAGATTTTTGTCGCCCACAAATTCACGAGCCAGTCTCTGAATTATCTCGAAGAAACTCCGAAAGGATAACTATGGATATGGCAGAACGTACCTCAAAGACCCTCATCATTGCGATCTTTTTTGCTGCTTACATCTTCCTGGGAACAGGTTGCAGCTTCTCTGCCTCCATTCTTGAAAGTCTTTCCAAGCAGAACGACAAAGTTGTGCTTTCGCCCGAAGAAATCGCCCCAATAAATAACAGCAATCAAGGTTCTTTTCCTATCTCTGGCGAGTGTCCCGTCGGCGCCACCTCTATCACTTTAGGAACTCCTCTTGATTTGACGTTGAATTGTCAGGACGGTCATTTTTCTGAGACTCTGGATCTGACGTCCTTTCCTGAAGGACCTACCACCGTCGTCGTCACGCCGAACACAGGCTTTCCGACTCAGTGGGAGTTCAATAAAGACACCGTAGCCCCCACCTTCAACGTCAGTTCCTATCCGATTTACATTAATCTAGAAAATCAAAATGCTTTCGTCATCAGCGGCACTTGTTCGGAACAAGATCAATATATTCAGATTCAAATTCAATCCATCCAATATCAAGCACGCTGCGATCAAGGCACTTTCTCCAGCAACGTCAACCTTTCCTCTCTGACGGAAGGCAGTTTTAGCGGGAACCTGAGCCTCCAGGATGCCGCAGGAAATACCGTGACTTATAATATTCCCCTCATCACGAAAGATATCACGCCCCCAGGAGTCGTCACGGTCTCTGATCTCCCCGGCAATCCCTCGTCGCTTTATTTGCTGGAGCTTACAGTTCAAAGCAGTGGAGCGACCGAGTATCGGTATCTCATAGGCCCCAGCTCCTCCACGGACTGCACTCAGAAAGCCTCTTACAAACCCAAGCAAAGTATCTCAATGCCGATTAGCGAAAACATCAACGCTCTGGCAGATGGTTCTTACAAAATTTGCGTATGGACTTTAGATGTCGCCGGCAACTATCAAAACTCTCAAGATGTGTTTTCATATACGTGGGTCAAGGATAGCACCCTTGCTCTTGGCATTCTCAGTGCCTATTCTCCGGCGGGAAGTCCCAGCAAGAACACCGCAGATCGCACTTTGACTGTTTCGGGAGTTAATATTGTCAGCTACAAAGCCGTGAACGTGAAAGACATGGCTTGCGCCAGCGCGGACTTCTCATCTGCAGCAGAAATTCCCGTTGCGACTCCATGGATTCTTGAGGTTCAGTCCGGTGACGGAGTCTATCGCGCCTGTGTTCTTGGAAAGAACTCTCTGGGTAACTGGCAACCCGCCTCAAGCCCCAGCTCTTCCGCATCCTTAACCATTGATACCACAGCGCCAACGCTAACCCTGTCCTCAACGGCAACAGATCCCACACCACTTTCCAGCTTTACGGTCACCGCAAATTTCTCTGAGGATGTGACCGGATTTTCGTTAAGTGATTTAACACCCACCAACGGAACACTCAGCGCTCTGACGGGCGGTCCTCGCAACTATAGTTTCACCTTTTCGCCCTTTGGCGATGGCCCGACCAGCATTTCATTTGACAGTTCTTCGGTGCAAGACTTGGCAGGAAACACCAATACAACCACAAGCTCCTTCTCAAGAGTCTATGATGGTACAGCTCCCACGGTCAGTCTTTCCTCCTCTGCGCCCTTAAATACACCAACCTCTCCCATTTCATTTACTGTCACTTTCTCTGAACCTGTCTCCGGATTTGCGACCACCGACTTGACCGTCAGCAATGGTACTGTAACGCAATTTTCTGGAGGACCTGCTATCTATGCCGTTGAAGTCACGCCGCTCTTGCAGGGAGCTGTTTCTTTGGATGTCGGAGCTAATAAGGCCCACGACTCTGCCGGGAATGGGAATACGATGGCTGCGGCCAGTGTTTCACGCACCTTCGACAGCGTTGCTCCGTCCGTGACTTTGTCGTCGACATCTCCCACTTACGTCACGGGCCCATTCACGGTACAAGCCGTCTTCAACGAGAGCATTACGAACTTTGCTGCCTCGGATATAACATTGATTAATGCCAGTGTTAGCGCCTTTTCAGGGGGCCCGACTCATTACTCATTCACCATCACCCCTCAGGGTCAAGGACAAGTCGAAATCAGTATTCCCTCGTCCGTCGCTCAGGATGGTGCAGGCAATGACAACAACGCCTCGTCAGTATTGATTCGCCAAAATGACAGCGTCGCGCCCTCTGTTTCACTGAGTACGACCTCTTCAAATCCCACCAACTCGGGATTTTCCGTGAAAGCTACTTTCTCTGAAAGTGTGAGTGGATTTGTCGCGTCTGACGTAGGTGTTGTAAATGGAGTTCTCTCTAATTTTTCTGGCGGTCCCACGATTTACAACTTTGATATCACTCCCTCCGCCGATGGAACTGTCACCGTCTCAGTGAACGCCGGCGTTGCCAAAGACGGCGCCGGACTTGATAACATCGCGGCCACAAATCTTGTAATAACTTATGACAGCACCATGCCAAGTGTGACTCTCACATCGGCAGACCCCGATCCTGCTGCGGGACCCTTTTCCGTCACTGCGACGTTCTCTGAAGACGTGGTGAACTTCGATGCCTCAGATATCCTGACACCCAAGGCGACCATTTCAAATTTTTCAGGCGGACCTCAGGTCTATACTTTTGACGTGACACCCCTGGGGGACGGAGTGATCTCGGTGGTAATTCCACCAGGGGCTGCAACGGACTTGACGGGAAGTCCGAATCTCTTGGGCAGCATCAGTCGTACTGTCGACACAAGCGCACCGACGACAATCATTGCATCGCCAACTTTAGAGACCACCACTTTAGATCCTATTCCTTTTGGTGTGGTTTTTTCTGAAGACGTCGTGAACTTCGCTGAAAGTAAATTGCAAGTGAGCAACGGAACCATCACAAATTTTTCCGGCACTGGCAGCAGCTATCGCTTCGAGGTGACCCCCACGGCAACCGGCCTCGTTGCTGTGTCCGTTGCGGCGGGGGCTGCCGCAGATCCCTTGGGAAATCCTTCTTCTGCCGCCTCATTAACTCGTAACTACAATCCGCTTTCACTCACTGCCGCTTTAGCTTCATCGACCGCTCAGATTTTTTCTTCAGGAACGATGCAAGTCACGGTTAACTTCAATCAAAACTCCACTTTAACTGCGGGAGATCTTAAGATCACAAACGCCACTCTTTCCCAAATCACAGGGGCCGGATCAAGCTATACGGTCGAGGTCACGCCAACAGCTCAGGGCTTGGTCGAAGTTCAACTTCTCAGTGTGGAAGATCATCCACGTATCTCTCGTCTTTATGACTCTCAACCCCCGACAGCCCCCACGGGAGTTGCCGTCGATGACACGAATGCCACTCTTTTTGAAACTCCTCATATCACCTGGAATGGGGATGCTAATGATGGGACTGAGGGTTCTGGTGTCGATCATTATGAAGTCGCCATCTATAGCCGCTTCAATGAACTTGCCAAAAATGCGACAACAATCACCAAGGGCCAATCGCTTTCTATCAATTTGCGCAGTCAGGAAGACTACTATGCGGTGGTCAGAGCGGTCGATAAGGCTGGCAACGTCAGCGCCTGGTCCACTCCCACAGATCTTTGGACGATCAATCGCCGAATTATTGTCGCTGGTGGAAGACGATTCTGTTTCATTCAAATAAATGGTCAGTTGAAGTGCTGGGGGGACAACACAATCGGCGAACTTGGATTGGGAGATACTA
>JAHRXB010000164.1 GCA_019104905.1 Bdellovibrio sp. | reverse complement strand
GCCATCGCGACGGATATGTCGAGCCGTATCGATGCCGCTTTGATCCGGCAGCATCACGTCCAAGATCACAAGATCATAGTCCCCTTGAGCCATATAGGACTCTGCCGTGGCTCCACACTCGGCAATATCCACGGCATAACCGACCTCATTAAGGCCTTGCTTCAGAAAATTCGCCATTTTGACTTGATCTTCAACGACGAGAATCCGCATTTTGCAGAGGTCCTTTCTTGTCTTTTTTCTCTTTCATAAAATAGTAATCCAAGATTCCCATCAAGGATTTATATTTCACCGACAAAGATTTTTTGTGATCTGTATTTTCACCGGGAATCAGGCGATCATAGGTCCCTTCCCAGTTCAGTGCGGTGTCCTCAGAGGCGGAGCCTGCGGCCAAAATACCGCCACTGCGATCGACAATAAAATTAGAAGCATTCACCGCAAAGTCACCGGAAGTCGAAAATAGATCGCGTCCCAAAGAGTAGTATTCTTGATTTGAAAGGGCTTTATTATACAGAGTGGGTGCAATATCCGCTTGGGAGCCAAAACTTTCTGTGTCCATTTTTTGACGGATTGCTGCTGGTAAATAAATGTAAAATGGCACAGAGCCTTTTTGCAGAAGCTCCTGTTCAGTGAAGTTGACGATCCAGAAGGTGTGATCCCCGGTGACGGCAATAATCACTTTGTCTTTCAGAGACGAGTTTTTCACTTTGGTCAAAAACTCGGCCAGTTTGTCGGTCGAGTAGCGATAAGTTGCAAAACGTTTTTGCGCCAGCTCCGCATCGACAATCAAACGCGCTTTAAGTTCGTCAGGCACTTGCAAGTTCGGAAGTTTGTAGGAGGCGGGGAGCTGATAAGGGGGATGGTTGGCCGTGGTCATCGCCAAGACAAATTGGGGCTCTTTGGACTCTGATAAAGTCTTAAAGAGGTAATCAAAAAGATCTTCGTCGTAAACACCCCAGTCGTGTTTTTCTTTAAGTCCGCCCAGACCGTCACTCATTTCGCTTTCGCCTTCAACAGTATCGAAATCTTGCATAAGAGCGAACTTGTTCACTTCTCTCCAGCCGGGATTTCCGCCGTATAAAAAGCGGGCTTTATAGCCGGCCTTTTTGAAAGTGCGCGCGGGGCTTGAGCGGAAGGGAACTTGCAGATAATCGCTTTCCGTTAGAAACTCGCTGATCGGTCTTTGGGGAGCTCCGATCATCAGGCAACTGAGGCTGCCGATCGTGGCGTTGGTGCTGGAAAGAAAATGTGTCAAGAAAGTGTCTTCTTGGAGGTGTTTTTTGAAATCACCAAGAAGGTCGAAATTTTCGTGCTGATAGCGAAACCAATAAGCCCCTAAGGACTCCATCGTCAAAAGGATGACATGGGGGCGTGTTTTTTCGGCCCATTCATTCTTAGGAGTTCGGTGGCGAAGCAGTTCCAAGGGATCCTCAGGAACTTTTTCCACGGGAATTTGATAGTAGTCGGCAAAAGCTTGGCGATAGTTTTCGCCATAGCCATAGTGCCGAAGGTTGCTATCCCAGTTGGAGGTGTGCAGTGATTTCAGTTCAATCGCTCTGGCGAAGGCGCGGGTTCCGTTGAAACAAAGATGGTTGACGAAGATGCTCTTAGAAATTCCCGTGTCCATTTCACTTAAAGGGAAAAGGGCTAAAGAGCCTCGGGCCCCCACGCCGTTTAAAACAAACAAGACAAAAAAGAACAGGAGAAAAACGGGATAAGAAACTTTTTGTGCCTGCAAAGGGAGCCACTCGCGCCCTTGGGTGAAGTTGATTTTTAAGCCCTTCCACAAACTGTAAGTGAAAGCGCCCAGTCCCACAAAGATCCACACGATGGGATAGTTTCTCCAGATGGTTTTAATCAAGGCCGTCGTGTCATCTGTGAAGAAACCAAAAATCAGGACATTGATGCGATCTTGATAGAAGCTATAAAAGCCGAAATCCACCGCCGAAATAAAGGTCACGATCAAAAGCATGACGGTGTAGTAGGGGATGAGAAACCGAGTGAATCGGGAAAAAATCTTATCAAGGAAGGGCTCAAGCAGTTTTGCGACGGCGAGCACACTGAGGAACAATAAAATTAAAAACGGGATGGAGTTAATATAAAATAATACCGTGCCATCAAAGCGAGCTCCCAGGAAAAAAGCTTTAGGAACGTCACTTTGAACTTGCGTAAGTTCTTGAGTTTTTCCGTAAGTCAGAAGAAAGGCGGCTCTCCATAGAAAACCGATAAAAAGAAAAACCGCATTCACGATCAAGATGCGTTTAAGGTACAGCCAAGATTGATTCAGCCAGCGAGCGCGCGAAGTTTCCATGTAGGGCCAGAAAATCTCACTTCCTTAGCCCTTTCGCAAGAGAATCCATCAGGAAATCACTCGGGCGCTTCGCCCAAACCCCAGGATTTTCCGGGATCAGCCCCACCTGGAGCGGCGGCTTTTTCGACTTTCTTTATGCGTTTATCTCCATCGACGGTCACACTGACGGCAGAGCCTTTGGGTTTTCTGCTGTCTTCGAGGATTTTTAGAAGTTTGCCATAGTGCTCCACAGAGCGATTTAAAGAGTAGGCGCCTTTTTGCTTGTCCCCCTCAAAAAAGACTTCCACGCCGTCACTTTCTTCTCGGACAACTTTCACTTTTGCGGTGAAGCTTTTATTAGACTCTTTTTCGGGTTCCGCCTCTTGTTCATAGAGGTTGGTATTGATTTTACCTGTTTGGGCCTGCGCATCACCCATTAGGAAGAGTGTCATGATGAGACTCAGCATTGTCCCCCCTTTTTGATATAATGCCTGGCCTTCTATTGCCATGCAATAGGGCTTATAGTAGGGTCTTGGGCTTGTAACGAGGAGATCTTATGAATCTTGGCTGGACTGAATTACTTTTGATTGGCGGTATTGCATTACTTCTATTTGGACCTAGCAAGCTTCCCAATTTGGGACGTTCGTTGGGGGAGTCGATCCGTGGCTTTAAAAAAGCTTTGAACGAAGATCCCACGCCAGAGCGCGAGACCAATAAGCAGATTTCACAAAATGCGGAAAAGCCGCTGAATCGGGCTCAGACTCAAGAAGAAAAAGACACTCATAAACAATCATGAGTTCTGAAAAAATCGCACTGACTCAGACTGTTCAAAAAGGAGGCTGCGCTGCCAAAGTGGCGGCCTCGGAATTGCGCCGAATTTTACAGCAAGTGAAGTTCCCGGCGGCCCATTCCGCCTTGATGGTGGATGGGGGGCTTTTTGATGATGCTGCGATTTACAAAGTGAACGAGGAGATTGCCCTTGTTCAAACCCTCGACTTTTTTACCCCCATCGTTGATACGCCGAAACTTTTTGGTGAAATCGCTGCGGCCAATGCGTTGAGCGATGTCTATGCGATGGGAGGAAAACCCAAAACAGCTCTGGGAATTTTAGCCTTCCCTCTCGCGACAATGCCTGAATCCGTTATTGTCGACGTCATGCAAGGGGCCTGTGATAAGGTGGCGGAAGCCGATGCGAATTTCGTTGGCGGGCACTCCATTGATGACGACACCTTGAAATTTGGACTTTCCGTGACGGGTTTTGTGCATCCTCAGAAGGTGTGGTCTAATGCTGGCGCTCAAGTCGGAGATCATTTGATTCTGACCAAGCCCTTGGGGACGGGCACGATGACGGCCGCTTTAAAAAGGCAAGAGGCGCAAGAGGACGACATCATGGAGGCTTTGCTGAGCATGGCCACCGTGAATAATGCCGTTGATTATATGACTCCGATCTTAAAGGATCAGGTTCATGCGGCGACGGATATCACCGGTTTTGGTTTCTCTGGGCACGCGATGCAGTTGGCGAAGGCCAGTGGCATCAGTCTTAAAGTGCACTCTGAAAAGTTGCCTCGTTTTTCCAAGGCTTTTTCTTGTTTGGAAAAATCCTATCTGACGAAGGCCCATCGCACCAACGCTCAGTACACAGAGCAGGACATCGATGTGGCCAAGCTGGATGCTCTTTATAAGCTTCTTATTCATGATCCCCAAACCAGTGGGGGCTTGCTTCTTTCTGTGTCTTCCAATGTGAGCCAGGATATGGTTCAGGCCTTGCGCGCCAAGTTTAAATCTGCTGAGATCATTGGAGAGGTTTTGCCTCTTCAAGACAAAGCGGTGATTTTTGAGTAATGCCAATATTCCAGTAACCGAACTAAAAAATCTGTTTCTTCAGGATACGCCACTCATCGATGTGCGGGCGCCGGTCGAGTTTGCTCAAGGCAGTTTGCCAGGGGCCGTAAACCTTCCGATTTTAAATGATGAAGAGCGGGCTTTGATCGGGACGACCTACAAGCAGTCTGGGCAAGATGCGGCCGTTCGTTTGGGTTATCAGTTGATCTCAGGGGCCGTCAAAGAGGAACGGGTTCAGAGATGGGAAAGTTTTATCTCGGCCCATCCGCAGACGGTGCTTTATTGTTTTCGCGGGGGAAAGCGTTCGCAAATCACCCAACAATGGCTGAAGGACATCGGCGTTGAAAGACCGCTGATTGTGGGGGGCTACAAAGCCACTCGGCAGTTCTTGATGAATGAGATTGAGGCCTTTGCGAAGAAGAAGTCTCTGTTGGTGGTCTCGGGGCCGACGGGAAGCGGGAAGACGGATCTGTTGAAGGAGGCCGCGGCCTTCTATCCGTCCATCGACTTAGAGGGGTTGGCCCATCATCGGGGGTCTGCTTTTGGTTCTTTGGATATTGCTCAGCCCTCGCAGATTGATTTCGAGAACCGTTTGGCCGTGACCCTTCTCAAGGTTGAGGACAAAAACAACCTCCAACTTCGCCCAATCGTTGAAGATGAAAGTCGATTGATCGGTCGTGTGACTCAGCCCACGGTTTTTTTTGAACGACTTCGTGCTTCCGAGGTGTTGTGGGTTGATGAGCCTTTAGAGGTTCGGGTCGAGAATATCTTTAAGGATTATATCGAAAACACCGCCTTGGGGATGGCCCATTCGCAGACGGCTCGCTGTGCCGAAG
>JAHRXB010000112.1 GCA_019104905.1 Bdellovibrio sp. | reverse complement strand
CTGTGATGTGATCTCTCTCTAAGGACGTCTTTGCATTTTTAAAGGCGACCACATCAAAGTTTTTAAAATCTTCAGTCTTTTTTAGATGAATTCTTTTGTCGGCTTTTGTGACGGCACAATTTTGGAAGTCATAGAAGAAGGCAGACTTAAATGCAAAGGGGAGAGATTCTTCTTTGACGTTGATGGTCGCATCAATTTGATTGTTGCGAAGTCGCTCAATGACTCGCAACGAAGGGAAGTGAAAGTACTCAGGCGCAAAGCCCGCTTTGTGCAGAGCCATATTCAACAGGTGGCCTTCATCTCCTTGGGGTTGGTTCGAAACTAGAAAGATATGAGGATCTTGACCCGTGGGAACTCCGACCCTCAATGGAACCTGAGCGCCGACAGTGAATGGGAGGCAAAGAATGAGCGCGAAAAAAACAGATTTCAAGAAAACCTCTGTCTAAACAGGATAGTTTCAGGAGTCTGGGTTGTAAAGTCTGGCTCGACTCTTTCAAGAGTCGGTCTGCTATTGAACGGGTTGCGCGGTTTCTGATTTCTCAGAAGGCGTTTGTTGGGAGCTCCAAGCAAAGGACTTCATTATTTGATTACAAATTTGCAGAGATTTTGAGAAATTTTTCTTATCATCAAGACAAGTCATGATCGCCACGCGGTCTTCGTTTTTCAGAATCACTTGGCGAATCTGTTTATTCTTTGTGCGCGATAACATATCCACGACAAGAGCGGGACTTCCATTGAGGTTGAAATTTTTTGCAGAAATGACCTCGAAACCATAATTGGGGTAATCCCGCATCCATTTACGAGTGTAGAGTTCCAGGGACGCGTTCTTTGCGACCTTGTCTGTGCGAATGCTGAGGCTGCCGTTTTGTGGGCTTTCTTTTGAAGAAAAGCGGACCGTATCCAGTAGGCTTTGTTCCGAGTTGCTGACGGGGACCCAATCTGTGCCTTCTGTTTTTAAGGTGAAACCTTTGTGTAAGAAATAGAGGCCTTTTTCTGGCGTGGTTAGCGCCGAAGAACTGGTCGCCGGATAAGGAGCGGCTATGGCGACAAAAGGAAGATAGATAAGGAGGCTAAGTAAGTATCTCACTCTTTAAGAGTAGCTTGAGCAGGGGGTTCCAGGCAAGGGCCTAAATCCGTGGGAAGGTTCACTATGTAAATTTGTTTTTTATCCTGAAATGAGCGTGAAAAGGCCAATCGCTCTGTGGATTCATTAGAGAGCGCAGGGGAGTATAAAGAATCCTGACCCTTGAAGGCCACCTGAGTGCATTGCTTTTCGAGGTCATAGACTTCAATTTGGTATTGTTTTTCACCCTTGCGAAGAATGCTATAGAAAAGTCTTTGAGGTGTTCGAGGCGCAAAAAAGAGATCGCGGTAAACACCCTCTCCTTTTTTTAAAACGAGCGGCATTTTCTTTTTTAAAGAATAAAGCACAAGGCTGTATTCTTCTGTTTTGAGATTTTTTTCCACCCACGCCACCTGTTGCTGATCTGGTGCGAGAGCGGGGAATCTCTTCTCTTTATCTTTTTCTGCAGAAACAAGGCTGACAGGAAGATTTTTAAGATCAAGGCGGTAAATCCCCGTCAAATCTCCGCGATGGGACGTGAAAAGAATAAAAGGTTTTGCAGAGTGGGGAACAAACAACGGATTGGCGTCAAATCCGGGTTGTTGAGTGACACGCAAAATGTCGTTTCCATAGAGATCACTCATATACAAATCTGACGGAGGAAAGTCTCTGTCGAAATTTTTATTTAATAGAGGACTTTCTTTGATTTCATCTGTCGTGGAGGCGTAAAGGATTTCTGAATCGCTGATATAGATAGCATCAAAAGCGTCACCGTCAGAGAAGGTCACTCGACGGTCTTTGTTGCGCAGAAGATCCACTTCATAGATCTGAGCGCCTTTGTGTAGAACCCGGCTGCGACTGGTGTAAAGTAAACGCGTACCATCCTCGGAAAAGCGCGGGTGATCGTTGTCCCCAAGGAAGGTGATTTGTTTTGAACCCTTGGCAAGAAGGTAATCCGAAGAAAGGATGTCTTTGGTGAGGCTCAGATGGGTGCAACCAACTAAAAGAAATAACAACCCCGCGATCGCACCACTGATCCACTTCATATCTCAACCTTATGCAGTACTTTCTGTAGCAAGGAAGAAGGATTGACCTTCTTCAGCTCTTTTAATTCAACCCACTCAATGTTTTTTCCAGACATTGATTTTCGCTGAGTAATTTGAATAAAGATATCATGATGTGTGATGTTGTGTTTGGCATCATAGTCTTTGGGCTTGTTTTTTTCCTTGGCAATTTCTCCTGGGAAAATCATCTGCCCTTTCAGGAAAGGAGCGTAATCATTCTTAACAAGAGCGACTTTATGGCCTTTGATCGCGACAAGGGGCTTCCAGACCCAGACCTCGCTGTCTTTGCGAGGTTTTTTGAGGGGGAGCTTCTCCACCGCATTTTTTTCCCGCGCAACACAGCTCGAGGCCCAAGGACATAAAATGCAGGTGACCTTCTGAGGTGTGCAGACGGTCGCTCCCAACTCCATAAGGCCTTGGTTGATGACATCGGCTTGTCCCAACAAAGCCAACTCGTCAGAGATGTTTTGAAGGATCGCCCGTCCCTGATTGTTCCACCATTCCAGTTTCAAACCATAACGACGGGATAGAACGCGGATCACGTTGCCGTCTAAGACGCCGACTTTTTCCCCAAACGCAATACTGGCAACGGCGCGAGAGGTGTAAGGGCCAAAACCTGGCAGCTCCAAGAGTTCTGCAGCGGTCTTTGGAAATCCTTGAGTCGACAGTGCTTTGGCGGCCTTGTGAAGATTTCGTGCGCGGGAGTAATACCCCAAACCCGCCCAAGCCTCCAGAACTTCGCTTTCAGGGGCTTCGGCCAAAGCGTGAACGGTCGGAAACTTTTCTAGAAATTTTTCGAAATAAGGAATGACCGCAACGACGGTGGTTTGTTGCAACATCACTTCCGAAAGCCAAATGCGATAAGGGTCTTTATTCTCTCGCCAAGGTAAAGAGCGGTGATTTTTTTTGTACCATTGCGTAAGGTGTTTATGGTCGAGTTTATAGTCGTATTTTGCTGTCATTCGCGGTAATGTAGTCTTCAGTTAATTGAGGAGTCAATATGGAATACAAGCCACTCAGCGGACGCGAGTTTCCCCGATTTTCTGCGATTAAAACTTTCTTCCGATTGCCTTACGTGGCAATAGACGCAGACTATGAAGTTGGAATTTTTGGAATCCCTTACGATGGTGGGGTTTCCTATCGTCCCGGGGCGCGATTTGCTCCTTCGAAAGTGCGTGAGATCTCCAGTCTTGGGCGGGGTTTCCATATGACCCGCATGGAGAACTTTTTTGAAAAACTCAAAGTGGCGGATATCGGTGATTGCCCGACCGTTCCGATTGATCAGAATCAAACTTACGAACGCATTGAGAAGTTTGTCGGCGAAGTTCTTAAGAACAATAAAAAGTTTTTGTCGGTCGGGGGCGATCACTCCACGACGTTGCCGGTCTTGCGAGCTTTGAAGAAGAAGTATGGAAAGCCTTTGGCTTTTATTCACTTTGATGCTCACTTAGACACTTACCCCGCGGCGTGGGGGTGCGAGTACCATCACGGCGCATTTGCCCGTCATGCGGTCGAAGAAGGTTTAGTAGATCCCCAAAAAATGGTTCAAATCGGCATTCGCGGCCCGTTGGCAGGCGGCGAAGATTTGGATTTCGTCAAAAGAAATGGCATTCGTGTCATCACGGTCGATGAGATCCGCAATCAATCACTGAACGAGTTTTTAAAGACATTGCCCACCTTTGATGAAACTCCGACCTATGTCAGCTATGACATCGACAATCTGGATCCAAGTTGCGCTCCTGGAACGGGAACCCCTGTCCCTGGGGGGCTGACGACTTATGAAGTGCAACGCATTTTCCGGGCTTTGAAAATTCCCAACCTTGTCGGTGGTGATGTCGTCGAGATATCCCCTCCTTTTGATCATGCAGACATCACTGCTTTGGCGGGAATGGATGCTCTTTTTGAAATGCTTCATTTGTTTTCAAAAAAATAAAAAGCTCATCTAAATTCCTGTTTAAAAACAAAGGGGAGGGTGTCAACGGGCATGCATCCCCTGGTATTTTGTGGGCAGGTCTACCCAGTTTTTTTCATAGAGAGTTATCATTTGAATTGGACGAAACCTTTGGAGGAATCTATGAAAAATCAACTCGCTTTACTTCTTGCGATCGCGTTCCTGGGTGTTGCTGTGAATGCTCAAGAGGGCGCCTATGGGCGACGAGGATCGCAAAGACCCACAATGATGAATTACTCTGACTCTGACTTGGCCTCGATGGCTCGACGAAGTTTGGAACGCGATACCACCCTTTCTCATGAGGCTCGAAACGTGAATATCAAAATTCGCGACGGTCGCGCTGTTTTGCAGGGGGCTATTTCTTCTCCGGAAGAGGGAGACATCTTGAAGAAAAAGGTCATGGCTGTTGAGGGAGTTCGTGACGTGCAAAATAATATTTCTATTCAGGAATAAAAAAAGCCCGCTGTTTCGGCGGGCTTCTTTTTTTAGCTGGGAACAATTTCGTTGGGTGGAGTCAGACCTTTTTTCTTAATCTTCTCTACCAATGTGGTGCGATTCAATCTTAACAAGGTGGCGGCTTGATTGCGGTTCCATCCTGTTTTCTCGAGGGCCTTTAAGATCAGGGCATTTTCGTAGGCATCTACTGCCGAGTTAAAGTCCATGCCGTTATCTGGAATATCCAAACCACCAATTTCTGAAGAGGAGGTTTTTCCGGATTTGTATTTGATCGGTAAGTCCGAGATATCGACATGACCTTGTCCTTTAAGGATCGTCATCCGTTCGACAAGATTTTCTAACTCACGGATGTTTCCAGGCCAAGGGTAGTTCACCAAACACTCTAAAGCATCGGGGGTGATTCCCGAAAGACCGCGACCTTTGGTTTTATTAAAGACATCCATAAAATGAGTCAGCAACAAAGGAATATCGGTTTTGCGTTCACGCAAAGCGGGGACAGTAATAGGAATGACGTTCAGGCGATAGAAAAGATCCTCACGGAAATTTCCATTTTCAACGGCTTCTTCCAAATTCAAATTGGTAGCCGCGATCACACGAACATTGACGGTCACGGTTTTGGTGGAGCCGACGGGTTCAAAACTGCGCTCTTGCAAAGCACGCAAAAGTTTCACTTGTAAGGAGGGCTCAAGATCGCCAATTTCATCCAGGAAGATGGTTCCCCCGTCCGCCATTTCAAAGCGACCGACACGGTTGGCGATAGCTCCGGTGAAAGCTCCTTTCACGTGACCAAAAAGTTCACTTTCGAGAAGCTCAGAGGGGATGGCGCCACAATTAATAGGAATAAAAGGACCCGTTGCACGAGGAGAGTTATAGTGAATGGCGCGAGCGATAAGTTCTTTTCCCGTTCCGGATTCACCTGTGACCAAAACGGTAGAGTCTGAATCCGCCACACGCTCAATCAAACGCAAGACACCTTGAATTTGCTCGCTGGTTCCGATGATTTGATCAAACTTATATTTCTTATTAAGTTCCGAGCGCAGTTGTTGATTTTCCTGCTGCAACTTCTTATGAGTAAGAGCTTTTTCGATCAAGCTCATCAGCTCTTCCAAATTAAAAGGTTTGGTGACGAAGTGGAAAGCTCCTTTTTGTGTCGCGCGAATTGCCGACTCAATGGTGGCATGACCTGTCAGGATAATCACTTCCGTGGCGGGGCTCATGGCCTTTAAGTGCGCCATAAACTCGATGCCGTCTCCGTCGGGAAGATTCAAATCAACAATGGCTAAGTCAATGTGAGTATCGCCTTGGCACAAGACTTTGGCTTCTTCAATCTTGTTGGCGGTGATGACATTCAGTCCTTTTCGGTCAAGCACTCGAAACAGAGCGGTGCGGAGTGAGGACTCATCATCTAATATAAGAACTCTTTGGCTTCGCATGAACCTTCCTTCCATGGTGGGTTCGAATCACTAAAATTAGGATAGTGTGATTTTGACGGGACTGTCAAAAAATCCGCGCCAGATAAGGCTTTCAGGACCATAAAACTGGACGGGGCATGGAAAAATTTGCCACTTTTTCTGCCGTAAAACAGGTAATCAACAGGGCTGTCTTAAGGCCCAGAAATAGCTAAGCCCACAAGAAGACTTGGATTTATTTAGACCTGAGCCAGGGATTGATGATTTCTTAAGCAGGGTCTAGTCGGGCGTTTGAAAATTCTCGAGAAAATCTCGAAATCCTTGCCCAGAGCCCGCTCTAGCTGTGGACATTTCCGGAATCTGCCAATAAAAGTTTGAGAATGTCATCGATCAACCCTCATTACACGTTCCATTATTCACAGCCTGAAGAGTATCGCTTTTCTCATGACTCTGTGATGCTTGCGCGCAAGGTGTTTGAACGAGTCTCTGCCAGCGCGATGGAAAATTGGCGGGGTCTTGATTTGTGTTCGGGTTGTGGGATCGTGGGATTGGATTTTCTATTTCACGCGCTAAAATAAAATGGCTTTATTCCCGCCTTTTTTGATTTTGTTTATGTGCACGTAATATATCAATCGCACTTCTAATAAAATCACAAACGACTGGGGTCAG
>JAHRXB010000084.1 GCA_019104905.1 Bdellovibrio sp. | reverse complement strand
ATATGGTCGGCAATCCTAAATGCAGCGGACAAATCATGGGACACCATGATAGACGTCACGCCCTCTCTTAACTTATGAGTGCTCAGAATCAAATTATCCACCATTTCAGTCAGAATGGGATCTAAACCCGTGGTCGGCTCGTCATAGATCAAGATTTCTGGATCTAGGGCGAGAGCCCGAGCTAGACCGGTTCTTTTCTGCATTCCTCCGCTGATCTGACTGGGAAGCTTCCCGAAATGTTTGGACTCCAAACCGACTTGATGAAGTTTGTCTTCAGCTATACGAAAGACCTGCGATTCTTTGAGATCGCGGCGATGCTCAAATAAAGGAAAACACACATTTTCCATCACAGTCATATCATCGAATAAGGCCGCTGACTGAAAGAGCACTCCGAATTTGCAGCGAAACTTGGTCAATTCATCATCAGAGAGTTTACTCAGGTCCGTGCCCAAAACTTCAATCGAACCCGAGGTGGGTTTAAAAAGTCCCAGAAGATGTTTGAGCATCACGCTCTTACCCGTCCCCGAAAATCCGATAATCGCTGTTAAGCTTCCTTTGGGAATCTCCAGATTGATCCCCTTTAAGACAAACTCTTTTCCTCCATCGAAGGATTTTTTGAGGTCTTTTATGGATACCGCGGATTCTATTTTCATCACGAAATTCCCATCACATTATAGTAGAAACGAATCAGATTGGTCGCGAAGTAATCCAAAATGATGATTCCCACCATACTTTGCACGACTCCTTGATTGGTGGCATCTCCGACCCCTTTGGCGCCTCCCGTGGTGTTAAAACCTCGGTACGTGCAAATCACCGCAAAATAGACGCCAAAAATCATCCCCTTCACAAGGCCTTCATTGATGTGTTTGACCTCGATAAAGTCCGCGATCTTTTGCCAAAACACGGCCTCATCAATCGCTACCAACTTCACACAAAGGAAATAACTTCCCAACATCGCAACAAAATCAAAAACCGCCACCAACAATGGCATACAAATCAACGCGGCCACGATTCGCGGAGAGATCAAATACTGTTTGGTATTGACCCCCATCACATCCAGCGCATCAATCTGCTCGTTCACCCTCATGGTCCCTAAGCGAGCGGCCATCGCACCACCGGCACGAGCGGCCACGATCAGCCCTGTCAACACCGGGCCTAATTCCCGCGTGATTCCCAGAGCCACCGTCGGGCCCACCATGTTCACGGCGTTGAAAAGTTTAAAGCCCAAGTACAACTGAAAAGACAGGGCCAAACCTGTGAACATCCCGGTCAAACAAATAATGCCGACAGACTGATTGCCGATAAACTCCATGTGCCGAATGATTTCGGGAAAGCGCGACGGCTTTGCGAAAATCAATCGCACACTTTCGTTGAAGAATAACACGATTTTTCCCGTTTCGGAAATTCCACCCCGAATCGAACGCAACACGAGGTTGCCTAACTTATAAATCCATTTATAAAGAGTCTCTGACAACGCCATTACTCTCCTCCGATTTCTTCGCTGATAAAGCCCGCATCCTGGCCCGTATAAATTCGCGGGACTCTTTCTCCTACGCTTGTCAGCATTTCCCAAGTAATACTTTGGGCTTGCCTTGCCAGTTCTTCGGGGGAAAGAAAACTTCCATCAGATCCATATCCAAATAAAGTCACTTCTTGATCTTTGAACTCTTTAAGGTCGCGCCCCTGCACGACCTCCGTCACATCCAACATCAGATAGTCCATGCAAATGCTGCCAACTACTGGAACTCTTTTGCCGGCAAAAACGACAAAAGCCTGATTGGACAAAATGCGATGATAACCATCGGCGTATCCGATGGGAACAACTGCGATCACGGACTCTTTCGTCGCGCGCCAAGTGCCTCCGTAAGAGACCGTCTCGCCGGTCTTAAGAACGCGGTAAGTGCCGACCTGAGACTTCAGACTCATCACGGGTTTCAAATCCACAAGACTTTTATCGCCAAGAGGATTGTATCCGTAAATCATGAGCCCGGGGCGCAAACCCCAATTTTGCAGATGCAGTGGATGAGAGGGCGTCGCCCCCTGTTTTTGCAAAGACAACAAACTGACAATGCCCGCGCTGTTTAAAGCGTGGCAAAAAATATTGAACGACTTAAAGACCTGACTGACTCCGTGCAAAGCCCGTAATTGTGCGGCACTTTGCCCTTGGGGATCCAGAGCGTCTTCGCCATTGAACAAATGAGTCACCAAAGCATTAAGTCGAATCTTCTTATTTTGCCACAAACGTTCAAAAAGTTTCTGCGCTTCTTCCGGGCGAAACCCCAGACGATTCATTCCCGTATCAAACTTCAGATGAATTCCCACCGGAGACGAAGCCGCTGCTTCTAGATGCTCAATCTGCTCCCAGGAACTCACAACCGGAGTCATATGATATTGAATAATTTTTTCGGCCCCTTCGCGATCAAAACCTCGAAAGACCAGGATCTCGGCTTTCACACCAAAATTACGAAGTAAGAGGCCCTCTTCGATCAAACACACACCGAGGTGCTCAACTCCCAAGGTCTCTAAAAAACGCGCTAACTGAACGTCCCCATGCCCGTATGCATTGGCTTTGACCATCGGGCACAAAAAAGGCGCCTGCGGAAAAGACTTTTGCAACACACGAATATTGTGCGCCAAATGGTCCAAATTAATTTCCGCAAAAGTACGGCGATACATCTCCATCACAATTCTCTATTCTCAATTCTCCATCACATCAAACTCGGGACGATGAGTTTCTGGAGCCTTATACAGACAAATCTTATTTCCACCCTTATCGGTAATATGAAGCAACGCTTTTGATGCAGATTCATCTAAAGTCTTGGCTGAATCACACAGTGAGGGATACTCACTAATTCCCAAACTGATAGAGACCTTCATCCCATTTTCCATGAACGAAGAACTTTCAATGATTCGACGCAATCGTTCGGCCCTCAAAGCAGCCCCTTTTTTAGGGCAATGAGGCAGGATCATCGCGATCTCATTGGCCGCCGTTCTGCATGTCACATCATTGGTCCGACTGGTCTTCGTGATGATCGTCGCCACCGATTTTAACAACTCATCTTTGAAGGCTTCCCCTAAAGATGACTCAATTTCATAAATATCGTCGAGGGCGATCTTCACCACGGAAATAGGCTGCTTCAAGCGACGCGCCCGCGACACCTCTTCGGCGAGAACTTTCTGATAGTAATTGCGATTGAAGAGTTCGGTGACAAAATCTTGCACTTCCAAAGAGTCCACTTTCTTCTCAAGAGCAAAATTGGAGTAACACAAAGACATCAACGAAAACTCTTCACTCAGCGTCGCGGATTCCGTCGCACTTAAAGCGCCCGAGTAGACAAAAACACCTTCCAAAGCGTTGTGAGCATAGAGAGGCAAGGCCTTGGGCGGATTCAAATGAAACGCTTCCACCAGCATTTCTGAAAAACGCGTTGGCAAAAGACCCATCGCCATCTGAGACCCCAGATCCTTCAGATCGCCGGCCTCCAGTTGCACACCGACGCCCTGGATATCCGAAGTTGGAATTCCGTGCGCGTGCGTGGCCACAAAAGAGCGGACAGAGGGAAGAAATTTAAAGAAAATGCATAATGTCTCGGGCAAATGATGCAAATACTTCTGAATCAAATCTTCTTTGCTTTGAGCCGTGCGATAGTCGGCAATCCGCATGGACACTGACGACATAGAACTTCGCTCGGGCTCTGCTTGTTTCATGCTGGTCACTGCGGCCGCATGAACTTCTTCGACCTTTTCTTTGCTGGCTTGAAGATCATCAAACAGCTGTTCGTTCTGGTAGGTGAGATAGATTTTCTCACAGGCCCGGTCCACGGCCCATACCACCCGAGACTCTAAAGCCGCCGGATCATCGGAGATCACATCAACAAACCCATGGCTGTTGTATTGAGCCAAAATATCAAACTGGGCAATGGATGAAACAGCGATGAAACGAATCTCATCATTAATCTCTTGCACCTTGCTGACAAAATCACTTAAGGCGCCCGACAGGGACGACGTGGAAAAAACCAACAAATGAGGAGCATTGTCGCGCACCCTTTGTTCCAGAGTTTCCAGGTCTTGGAAATAATAGGCATCATATCCGGCTTGCGAAAGATACACCTTCGCCGACGCCCCCAGATCCACATCTGTGGTAAAAACAAAAACTGTAAACTGAGAACTGTAATCACGAATATTCAATTAAAGCCTCTTTCCAGGTCTGCGAATTTCAACGTGATAGGAATCCAATCGGGAACTTTTTTGCTGAGCCGGTGTTTTGGGGGGAGCAATCAAGTTCACCGGAGTCAATTCATCATCCAAAACAGCTTCTGAGTTTTCAACGGCAGAGACCACGTCCTCAGGGACTGCCATCGCCGCAGCAGGAGCCGGCGCGGACGTCGTCACTTTATTCTCCTCCTCACCTAGAAATCCATCAATGAAGCTGAATTCATCAGATCCTTTAGGGGCCGTGGAGGTCGCTGTCACTTCGGGAAGCTCCAAAAGATTTTCGATGTTCACATCCAAAGGTGATGTCGGCGTGGACGCCGCTTGCTCTTCGGTAAAAGCGGCCTCCGCTTCAGGACGATGGATGGATTCTTCTTTAAGCTGTGGCAATTCTGCGGAGATCATCACGTCCTCTTCCTTCGCGACAGGGGCTTTCAGTGCTATTTCACTTTCTTGCTTTTTAAATAAAATCATGACCTTCGTGCCTTGCCCCCGCTGGGACTCAACGCGCACATCGGCATTGTGTTCTTTCAAAATACCAAAGGCCACAGGAAGGCCTAGCCCCATGTGGTTGTGAAAAGAACGTGTGGTGAAGAAAGGATCAAAGATCTTTTCAACATTCGCAGGCTCAATCCCTTCTCCAGAATCTTCGATCACAAGATGGGTGCCCGCCGCGTCTTCAAAGAGATCAATTTTGATTTCTTTTTTCGGCATTCTTTCCATCGCTTCAACAGAGTTTTGCAGAATATTCGTCAAAGCTCTGATCACAGCGTCGACATGCAGGTCCAGCAGCGAGGTCTCTTGAATGTTCTTTGTGATCTTCACACCTTTTTGTGTAAACAGAGGCTCTAGCCCTTTCAGCGCCTTCACCAAAGGTCCCTCCACTTTCATGGAGTTTTTCTCTTTCACTTCCTCGCCGGCATAACCCAAAAGCTTATCCAAGACTCCGCGAGCGGAACGAGTTTCTCTGAGAATGGACTCTGTACTTTGCACCACATCGGCTTCAGGGCTTTTCGCTAAAATCATTTGCGAATATCCCAAGATCGCCGCCAAGGGGCCACGCATTTCATGAGCCAAAGCCGAGGCGACCCGCATAGAAGCTTCGACTTTTTCTTTTTGCATCATCTCTGGATCCACCGTGGCCACTTTCACCGGAGCCGGAACCATCAAAGACTTGGCCTTGGCCTCTTGCAACTGCCCTTCCAGGCTTTCGATTTCTTTTTCTGCAGGCATAACCACCCACAAGATCGCGGCAACTCCGACGGCCAGCAGTCCACATCCCATCAACAAAAACTGCCACCACAATCCCGTGCGGCCTTTCATGGCCTCCGCCAAAGGAGCGGAGCTTAGCACGAGCAAATTACTTTGCGGAACCGACTCATACATTCCATAAAGTTCACCGGATTTTAATTTGAAAACATTGCTGCCATGAGAAGAACCACTTTGCTGAGCTTCACGAAAAACGGGATCATCCCGCATCACCGTTCCCAGATACTCTGGCACCGAGTGACCCACCGTCAGCCCTCCCGAGGTGACGATGGAGAACGAGCTCAAAGCCCCTCGCTGAGAATCAATCAAAGATTGAAAGATCTCGCCGGACCCAATAAGAGCGTAAGCTTTCGCCCCCTCCAAAAAAACCAATGCGACATAGCGACCGCGCTGAGAATCCTGAAACGGCTTCACATAAAAGCGCAGCTCCGAAGTTCTGTTTGTTATCGGCCCCAAAGCAGACTTTACAAAATCTTTATTCCAACTTTCGGCTTTTGAATTTTCTTTTACTAACAAAACTTGAGGATCTAAGTTGTCTCCGCTGACGACAAAAGAAGCCGCCGCATAGTAGGGAGCTAAAGAACTCCAATTTAATTTTCCTTTTTGAAAATTCTCAGCGTTAAAAGTGGCGACCACACGTTGCAAAGATTTTAGTTCCGTTGCCAACGAGTGATTCATGGCGCCGAGTTGTGTGCGAGTCTGCGCTTCCACCCAGCTCATACGGTCCCCATAGACAAAGCTATCGGTCCGCCATAAAACAGCTCCAATAAAGATCGCTGCTACAGCAACGAGGACGGCGATGAGTTTTACTTTCATTGAGAGGATTCCTTCCTTAAACTTTGCCATGCCCATCCGACGGCCCGAGGGCTATCGGCAGCGTCAGCATCCGGCCGACGTGAGTCTTTGATTTCATTGTAGTTTTAGAAACTGGTAAGAATCAAGCAAGAGTGCTTTGCAAATGCCAACAAAAGGAGTAGAAGATCTGCACTATGAGTACTCATCACTGCGATGTTTTGATTATTGGCTCCGGCACTGCCGGCCTTGCTCTGGCCCTTAAACTTTCCTCTCAAGGAAAAGTGATCATTCTTGCTAAAGAGTCAGCCGGAGGAACCAACTCGGCCATGGCTCAAGGGGGCATCTCGGCGGTGATGTCGGAAGAAGACAGTTTTGAGTCTCACATTCAGGACACCCTCACCGCGGGGGCCGGCCTTTGTAAAGAAACTGTCGTCCGCAATTACGTAGAACAAGCCCCTGATCGTATTCAGGATTTAATAAACTGGGGCGTTCATTTTGACGTTCGCAAGAAGGGTTCCGAAGAAACCAAAGAGATCGACTTGACGCGCGAGGGCGGACACAGCTTCCGTCGCATTTTACACTTCGAAGATCAAACTGGTTTAGAAATTCACCGCACTCTCTTGGCGCGAGTTCTTGAAAATCCCAACATCACCTTGATGGAGCGATTCTACGCCATCGACCTTATCGTCAACAAAGAGGTGGACCCTACGGATATGGATCCTGTCCACTGTATCGGAACTTACGCCCTCAATAAAAATAATGGCGAGGTGCATACATTTTTAGCGAAAAACACCG
>JAHRXB010000077.1 GCA_019104905.1 Bdellovibrio sp. | reverse complement strand
GAATCTGGTGTTTTTGGCTTTGATTGGAATGGGCGTTGAGGCCTTAGCGGGGAGTGGGGTCTTGCTTGTGCTCTATGTCCTGGGCGGGCTTGCCGGCGGCGCGGGATTTCTGTTTTCCGAGGCCCACGGAACGGTTCCCATGGTGGGGGCCAGCGCATCGATCAGTGCCCTCTTGGCATTTTATTGTATGGCGGAAATGCGAAGAAGAGTTCGCTTTCTTTATTTTGTGTCGCCGATGCCCGGGCAATACGGGGCTATTTATTTGCCGACGTTGTTGATTATCCCTTTATTTCTGGTGGTGGATTTGGCCAGCCTGTGGTCGACCCCGGAGGGCTTGGGGGGAGGGGTCGCTTATGCGGCTCATCTCGGTGGATCGCTTATAGGCGCTTTATTAGGCATGG
This sequence comes from Bdellovibrio sp., assembly GCA_019104905.1. Classification (GTDB taxonomy): domain Bacteria; phylum Bdellovibrionota; class Bdellovibrionia; order Bdellovibrionales; family Bdellovibrionaceae; genus Bdellovibrio. The sequence continues at coordinate 6,402 of JAHRXB010000077.1, read as the reverse complement.
TTTATCGTTGGAAAGCCACGCCCGTCCCCACACCCTCGTAACCCTGTAATTTCTTTAGCCCCATTGACAGAATTGTTACCCATGCGTCACATTGTGCGGCAGAGGCTGTACATCACCCCCAAAACTAGAAATGGTGGACCCGAATGAAGCTAATGAAGCTCATTAAGTCAGTGATTGTTTTAACATCTGTATCTTTTGTCTGCGCGGCCGAGGCAGCGCAAACATCTCAAGTGATCCCCTACTACGGGGATGATTTTTATAATGCTCTGAAATCTGGCGCCGCCAATGAAGATTTGCAAGCGGATCTGAAAACTGTTTTGCGAAGCTTTCATGTGCTTCAGAACGGAAAGAACGATGCTCTGGTGTCTAACTGCCAGGGGCAGGGACCTTGTTATGGACATCGCGCGATTGGTTATGATGCGGCTCGAGTGTTCTTGATGGGTAAGTACTATCTTGTGCCCAGCGGGACCGGGTATGCGATTCGCGATGTTTATTGCGACAAGGATCTGACCAGCCGTGATTTCCGTGGACAAGGGCCATCGCCTGGAAAAGTTCCTGACAACCGCGTGATCAATATCGAGCACACCTGGCCGCAAAGCCGCTTTACCAGAAAGTTTTCAAAGGAAGCTCAGAAGTCTGATTTACATCACCTTTTCCCGACTGATTCTGAAGTTAATGCCATTCGTGGAAACAACCTATTTGGTGAAGTGACTAAAGACCTTGTTGAGCTGAAGTGTTCGGCTTCTCGCTTTGGAATTGGCAGTGCGGGTTCGGATGATGTTTTTGAACCACCTCAGGATCACAAAGGGAATGTGGCTCGCGCTTTGTTCTATTTCTCAATTCGCTATGATGTGGCGATTGACCCTCGTGAAGAGAGTGTCCTTCGTAAATGGAACCGGGAAGATCCTGTAGATGCTGACGAAGTTCGCAGAAATAATGAGATCTTTAAAGTTCAGGGAAACCGAAACCCGTTCGTGGACTTTCCAGAACTTGCTGAAAAGATCGCCGATTTCTAGAAGTGATCTTAACATAATTAGAGTTTTATAAAGAAAGCTCGCCTCTGGCGGGCTTTTTTATTTTCCAAGAGCCTCTCAAAAACTGTTTTACTTAATTAAATTTAAAAATCTTAAAAAATCTGTAATAAGGCTCTTGCCAGATCATTTTTGATATGCTGGAATCATTTCTACGGGAGGGGTGATACCACGGAAGGTCTCGGGGAGCATGATGTTCTCACCTCTATTTTTGATTTAAATAAAAAAGGCCCACTGCAAAGTGGGCCTTTTCTTTTTTGCGCCGGGGTGGGAAGAACTACTCTTCCACCGGAGCAAAACCACGACGAAGAGTATTCTCTGTCACGGCTGCGGGTTCCATGTACTGCTTCAAATAGTCAGGTCCGCCAGTTTTAGAGCCGATTCCAGACATTTTAAAGCCACCAAACGGATGGCGATCGACCATGGCGCCAGTGATGCCACGGTTGATATACAAGTTTCCGACTTCAAACTCTTCCTTCACGCGAGCGATGTTCGCTGGGCTTCTTGAGAAAAGACCACCAGTCAAAGCGTATTCAGTGCTATTGGCAATTTCCAGCGCTTGATCCAAGTTTTTCGCGCGAACCACGGCTACTACCGGGCCAAAGATCTCTTGTTGCGCCAATTTGGCATCACCGGGAACATCCCCGAAAATTGTGGGAGGAACATAGTAACCGCCACCGGGAACAGAGCCTTTAAAGAGAAGTTTGTGAGTCTTCTCGGTCTCAGCAATCGTGCCTAAAATACGATCATAAGCTTCCTTGTCGACGACCGGACCCATATAAGCTTTTGGATTTTCAGCGGCGTAGATCTCGATGGATTTCGCGGCTTCAACCAAACGATCGACAAAGCGGTCATAGACTTCATCCAGAACAATCACACGGCTGGCTGCAGAACACTTTTGGCCACTGAATCCGAAGGCAGAGTAAAGAACTCCGTCCACGGCTTCATCAAGATCCGCATCGTTATCGATAATAACGGCGTTTTTACCACCCATTTCGATAATACATCTCTTCACATGAGTTTGACCGGGCTGCACGTGTGAAGCGCGGTTTAGGATATGTAAACCTACGGCTTTGGAACCCGTGAAGGCGATGGTTGTCGTGAACTTGTGGTTCACAATGTATTCACCAACTTCTTCACCATAACCTGGAAGGAAGTTGATCACCCCTGTTGGAAAGCCGGCTTCCTGGATCATCTTCATAAGACCCCAGGCAACCACGGAAGATTGTTCCGCCGGTTTCATCACCACAGTGTTGCCGGCGACGGCGGCCGCTGTCACCATTCCACAAAGGATCGCTAGAGGGAAGTTCCAAGGCGCGATGACCGCAGTGACACCGCGGGATTTATAGATATATTGAGACACTTCCCCAGGAAGTCCCCCCACGCGAAGAGGTTTTTGCAACTCTCTCATATGGCGAGCGTAATAACGACAGAAGTCGATCGCTTCGGCGATGTCACCGTCGGCTTCCGCCCAAGGTTTACCGACTTCAAAAACTTGTGTGGCGATCAGTTTGAAGCGATCGCGAACCATGATGTCTGCAAGCTTGTCCACCAAAGCCGCACGTTGATCGGCAGGAACGGTCTTCCATGTTTTGTAAGCCGTTTGCGCGGCTTGCATGGCTTGTTCCGCCTGTTCGACGGAGGCCATCGAGATCTTACCAACAATCTGATCAGCCTGAGATGGGTTCACGCGGTCAAAGATTTTCTCGGTGCGGATCTCTTTGCCGTTGATGTGCAGAGGAACTGACACGGGCATAGAGGCTTTGAATTCAGCCAAAGCTTTGTGCATTTTTTCGCGATCCGCCTTCACTGCAAAATCCAAAAGAGGTTCGTTATAGAATTTGCCAGGCTTTTTCGGAAGAATCGGAGAAGTCGGGGTCAGGCCTTGCGCCGGATCTTTCAAAAGTTCCGCGGTGGTTTTGCCATCTGCGAATTTTCCACGCAGCCAAGATTCGTTGGAGGTGTTTTCAAGAAGACGGCGAACCAGATAAGCCATTCCCGGAATCAGCTCACCAACAGGCGCGTACTCACGCAAGCGGTAGCCCATGTCCACCAAGGTTTTTTTAATAGGCTCTGCCATGCCGTAAAGCATTTGGAACTCCAAAGCTTCTTTGGGGATGTTGAGCTTTTCCGCATACAACATACACGCCGCCAATGTTCTGACGTTGTGAGAGGCAAACGCGGGACGGATGTGTTTGATGTTTTCAAGAAGATACTTCGCGCACACTTCATAGTTGGCGTCGGATTCCGCTTTGTTTGTATAAACAGGAACCGGCCAGCCACGTTGTTCGGCTTCGATCGTTTCGTAATCCCAATAAGCCCCTTTTACGAGGCGAATCCAAAATGGAGTTCCGCGTTTTTGCGCAAAGTCTGTCAAGGCTTTGACGTCTTCGAAGGAGTCACGCAGGTAAGCTTGGATCACAACACCAAAAAATTTATAATTTTTAAATTCGGGTTCGTTGATCAGTTCTGTGAAGACTTCCAAAGTCAGATGTTTGACGGAGTATTGCTCCATATCCAGATTGATGAAGACGCCTTTTTCCATGCCCAAACGGAACACGGGACGCATGCGGTCTTTCAAGATTTTCTTAGATTCATCCCAAGCCAGATCTTTGATTTGAGAGTAAAGAGCCGTCATCTTTACAGAGACGTTGACCTTCGGCAAGGCACCTTCATGGTCGCGATCAATCTGTGGGATCTCGTCCCAGCCTTGGGCATCTTTCGCTAGCCAAGTGATCAATTCAAAGTATTTGCTGTTGTACTCTTGCGCTTCTTTTTCAGACAACGTCGCTTCACCCAAGATGTCGACGGTGAAAGTCATTTTGTTTTTGCGAGCCTTCTTTAAAACCGGCAACGCTTCATCGGGGCTTTCGCCCGTGATGAACATTTTTGCCATGCCCATGACGTTTTTCTTGATGGCTCCTGCCATCAAGCCCGGCGCCAAAGAACCCAATCCTAAACCGACGTTAAAAACTGGAGGAAGAGATCCGCCATCTTCAGAGAAATACTCTTTCAAGTGGCGAGCCACCTCGTCGCCGGAGTTGATGGAAGGAAGAACGTCGACAAAACGGAACATGTTCGTTTTGAATTTTTCGTTTTTCATACTCCATTCCATGACGGAGCCATACCAGAAGTCTTTAGAAAAAATGGAAGCCTTGGATTGGCTTTCCATACGCTTTAAAATCTCTTCGCCTCGGGCGACGATTTGCGATTGGATATCATTCATATTTTTACCTCAAATAGAGGGCCGCATATTCCCTCTCTGAGAGTAAAAACTCAAGCACTTTGCGGGCGAGCCGGGAGGGGGATTTTACTCGCGGCCAGGCGCGTTAGGAGACCCTCCAAGAATGTTTCATTTTTCCTTGGATTTCCGCTTCCAGATGGTCTCCGCGTTGAATAGGGCCGACTCCGGAGGGGGTGCCGGTTAAGAGGAGATCCCCGGGGACCACGGGGAAGTGGTGGCGCACGTAATCGATCAGCTTTTCCAATGAGAAGATCATCTGCGAGGTGTTGCCTTTTTGGCGGACCTCGCCGTTGATTTTTAGAATCAGATCGAGTTTTTTAAGTTCTTCCAGATCAGAGACCGGAAAGAAGGGGGAAAGGGGGCACGACTCTGTAAAGCTCTTAGCCAGCGTCCAAGGATGTCCCTTGGCTTTGAGTTGGTTTTGTTTAGCTCGTTCCGTCAGATCCAGGGCGATGCAGGCTTCCTCAATTTGTAAATTGTCGTCAAAACGCAGAGCCAGTTCGACTTCATGATGGACCTCTTGAATCCACGCGGGAAGGTGAATCTCTTTGGCCGCCAGGGTGGTCGTACTTCCGGCCTTCAGAAAAATCATGGGTTCGGTGGGAACTTCATTGCCCAATTCTTTGGCGTGTTCGGCATAGTTGCGGCCTACGGCCCAGACATTTTGAATCATAGTTGAATCCTTTTAAGCTCAATGAACTCATAAATTCCATCTTGATTGACTTCAAAGGCGACATACTGAGCGGGGCTCCAGTGTGAAAACTCTGAGCCAGAAAGATCTTTGTCACTAGGAACAATCGACATGGCCTCAACGACCCAGTCATAGTGAGTGCACAAAAAAACCACGGCATTTTCTTTTTCGGCAGCTCCTTCAAAGAGGCGCTCGATACGTGAACGGAATTCCGAAATGTTTTCTTCGCTTTTTTGTTCCAGCAGGGAGTCTTGGATTTGCAGTGGTAAATTGAAATGCTGGGATAGGGGGCGGAAAGTGCTATGGGTTCGTTTTTTGGGGGAAACCCATAACTCTGTAGGACGAGGGATTTCGCTTTTGAGCACCTTGTCGAGAATTTTGGAGGCCTGGGCATGACCTTCGGGAGTCAAATCAGGATCTCCTGAAAAATCCATGGCTTTTTGTGCGTGTCTAAAGAGATATATCTTCATAGCGGCTTCTACTTGAAATTAAACGGTGGCTTTGTTAGTTTGCTGTTTTCGAGTTTTCCATAGAATGCGGGAGTTTGTCATGAGTAAAGAACGTGTCCATCGTTTTGTGTCTAAAGATTTGACCGTGCGAATTGCCGCTGTAAATGCCACCGAAGTTGTTAAACACATGCAAGGTCTGCAAAACACCTATCCTTTGGCAACAGTGGCTGTGGGGCGCAGTATGGTGGGGGCCCTCTTAATGGCGTCGCAATTGAAGGACGGTCAAATGGTCGGGCTGTTCTTTCGGGGCAATGGACCTTTGCAAAGTGTTTATGCCGAAGCGTCCTTTGATGGACATGTGCGCGGCTACACTCCCAATCCTCAGTATCAACCACCGAATTATGATAACGGACTGAGTTTGAAGGAGGCCCTTGGAATTGGTATACTCAGTGTCGCTCGACACCAGCCGTTTCAAAAGCAGCCTTTCCATGGAACCGTTGAATTAGTCAGTGGTGAAATTGGACAGGATATTGCGCACTATCTTCATCAGTCTCATCAAATCCGCTCGTTGGTGTCTTTAGGAGTGTATCTGGACTCCTTCGGAAAAGTTCAAGCGGCGGGAGGCGTTTTGATTGAGGTTATGCCTGGAGTTGAAGAAGCGGTCGTAGAAAAGATTCAGCAAAACTATGAATCTAAACAGCCGAATATTTCAAAAATGTTGATGGATGGTGCCTTGCCTGCAGATCTGGTAAAGCCCTTAATGGACGGCATTGAGTTTGAAGAACTTTCTCATGATCATCCGATTGAATACTTCTGTCCTTGCACTAAGGATCGTGTGGTGCGAGCTTTGGAAACCTTGGGTGAGGAAGAACTTCAAGATATGATTGAGAAGAAAGAAAACGCCGATGTGACTTGTCAGATCTGCGGACGTCCTTACACCATTTCTGTAGCGGAAATTCAAGACATCAAAGAACGTCTTTATAAGGC
>JAHRXB010000065.1 GCA_019104905.1 Bdellovibrio sp. | reverse complement strand
TCATTCAAAGCCGCCTGCGCCGAAATCATCTGAGCTTCTTTTTCCGCCAAAAGCTTTTGCAGATGATTCATACGAACTTCAAAACTTTTAATCACGTTGTTATGACGATCGACCATTTCTTGCACCTTCAGATCGAGGCTTTTACGTTCGTTCACTTTTTGTGCAAGCTGAGTGATCTTCTGCCCCGCCTCGGTGGCAAGACCGTTGTGATTTTGCTCTAACCGACTTAAAAGGTGGCTTTGCTTTTCAAACTTCACATTCGAGGTTTTTATCAACTCGTTAACCGTCCCCACTACCTTGTTCAGCTGATCCGCCAAAGCCTGGTTTTGCGCCTTGAGTTCAAAGATCTGACGATCCGTATTTAAATAACTATTTCCCGCTGGGCCCAGGTTTATGGGGGCGTCCATCACAGGGGTTTTTACAACCTTCTTTTCCCCAAACAACTCCGGATTCAGTTCTTTATGCATATCAAGCTCCTCCCATGGTGCCCAAGAGGCTGAGGGAAAGGGCCTTACTTTGGGTAGCAGCAGCGCTTCACAGCCTGGATGCACTGCTGCTACCCAAAGTAAGGCCGTACCTTCGAACCTTGCCTCGTTAATTCAATCATATTTTCTCTGGACTAAAATTTCAAATGTTCATACTTTATGCCCGAGGGAGAAAAAAACGGTGCTTAAGGTTGGACAGCTTTTAAAATTTGTTTCTGATTTAAATCCGCAAAATACGCCGACACGCCTGTCTTTTTTCAATTTTCTGAGGGGATTCCCTCATCCCGAGGACGTTTTGACCCCCGAATTGATCGAAATGTTCTTTAATTACTGCATGGATTACCCTCATTGGGCGTCCAACAAACAGCAATTAGGCCACGAAGTTCAGTTTTTGTTGGAGAATTTCAATAGCTTCTACCAGCAGAAGTTCGATCTCAGTCCTATTCGCTTTCCACAAAAAATGCAGCTGATCGAAATTGAGCATTTTTCCGATCTGATTGACGCAGTGAGTTCTTATGTTAAGACTCTTTGCGGCGAAAACGACAAGTTTCGCATTCTTCCCGATCAAAACAAGCGAGCCATTGCCATCGTTCTACGGGCCGATAAATCCTTAGAGGTGCGCAGCTTTGATCGCAAGTTCACAATTCGCGAAGGTCTTTTGGAGCCTCTTCGCAACGATCTAGTTCTTTACTATTCTCCAGAGTTGGAACTCAGCTCTCAACACACTCATAAAATTGAGGTGGCCCCCTATATCACAGCCCAGTTCCGTGTCCTGGGAGACAAAGTGACGGGCACCCTTTTGAGAGGCTATGTCTTCCAAAAACTGCAAGAGATGAAAAACGAGCCACTTCAAGAACAGACTCGCCTTCTCTTCCCGATCAAGCGTTTAGAGCAGTTCTTTGTCGATCGCCGTACCGATCCCTATTACCAGGATCTAGTCAGCCAACTTGAAAGAACCTGTGCTCTTATCCAGCAAGGAGACTCTGAGGCTTTGAAATGGTCCTCGGTGGTTCTTAGCAAGGCGGAAACTGCCGTCGACAACGTCTTTTTGGGAGACAAACTCATGACTTTGCTGGTGCGAGACCTTCGCCACGCCATTGGTGAGTACAGCCGTAAGAATCTCTCCTCTTCTTCTCTCACTGGTGATATATTGACCACTCAACAATTACCTGAGGCTGATGAAGAATGTCTGAAAATAACTCCACTCAAAGGGTTCGACTTAACAAATTAATCGCGGATAGTGGATTGGCTTCGCGCCGTCATGCTGATCGCATGATCGAAGAAGGCCAAGTTACCGTTAACGGCAAACGTGTTTACGAATTGGGTGTCAAAGTAGACCCGCAAAGTGATCGTATCATGGTTGATGGCAAACCTCTTCGCAAGCCCCTCACTCAAAAGCTTTACCTTGTGATGAACAAACCCAAAGGTGTTCTCACGACTATGGATGATCCCCATGAGCGTCCGACGATTGCAGAGTACCTCAGCGGCGTTCCCTCCCGCGTTTTCCCTGTGGGCCGTCTGGACTGGGATTCTGAAGGGATGCTTCTTTTGACCAACGATGGTGATTTCGCCAACAAGGTCATGCATCCTAAAGCCGAGGTGACGAAAACCTATTTGGTGAAGTTGGATGGTCAACCACAACCTCATCACATTGAAAAACTTAAAAGAGGCGTCTCTATTGTCGGCGGCAAAGTGTCCGCGCGCCACATCGAAAGAATTAAAAAAGCTGGTGATAATAAATCCGATAAATACGAGTGGTACAAAATCATCATCACAGAAGGTAAAAATCGTCAGATTCGCCAGATGTTTGCGAAGGTCGGTTTTGACGTCTTGAAGCTTCAGCGTGTGGCCATCGGTCGTTTGCGTTTAGGGGCCTTAAAAACGGGAGAGCTTATTTTCTTGAACGAAGCCGCCATTGAGCGCGTCTTCTTGCCGGACAATCCTGAAGAGGTCAAAACCAAGCGCACCTACAAGGGACGCACCAAGTCCGTGAAGAAGACGGCAAAACCCTCTTCCCGCCTTCGCGTGAAGAAGACCAAAGAGTAATTCTCCATGAACCCGCGCCTTCGAGGAACTATCGAAATTTCCATCGCCAGCGCGGGTTTTGGCTTTTTAGGAATCTTTGGAAAGTGGGCCTTCAGCTCGGGCCTTTCCGTCGGGGAATTTCTTTCTTACCGATTCACCCTCGCCGCATTACTTCTTTGGATCTTTCTTCTGCTTTTTAAACCTCAATGGGTTCGACTGTCGGCCCGGCAAACCATTATCGCCGCTTTGCTGGGAATTTTCGGTTACGCTTTTTTTTCGACTCTCTATTTCAAAGCGATCGAAGGGCTGAGCGTCACTCTCGCCGCTCTTCTGCTTTACACTTATCCTTTTTGGGTGAATGTTTTTTCGCACTTTTTTACTCACGATAAGATTTCAAAAAAAGAAGCTCTCTGTTTGATCGCCGCCTCTGCGGGGCTGGTCCTGCTG
>JAHRXB010000309.1 GCA_019104905.1 Bdellovibrio sp. | reverse complement strand
TAACGCTGGTTTTTCCATGTTGTGGTTTGATCACTTGAGATTTTCCGATGTTCATGAATCGAGAGAATCATATCGAGGTCCAGATACGGATTAGGAGGGGAGTAGGCAGGTTCCGAATTGTCGGGCAGAACCACCTTCTCTTTATTCCAATAGTCTTTCAAAAAAGCCTCCTGAAGATACTTATTGGCAGACTCCAGGGTATTTGCGTTGTTGATTCTAAGCTCCGGGATAAGACGATCTTGAATGGTCCTGAAAGATCTTTCTATGCGCCCTTTGCCTTCAGGAGAGTTCGCAAAAATGACTTGGATGCCGAGTTCGTCGCAGGCGCGTTTAAACTGGCTAAAATTGACTCGTTTGCCTCCGCCAGCCCAACCAGCTCTGTCTGTATAGATCGCTTTTGGAAGCCCCTTAAGCTCGATTATGCGCTTTAAAACCTTAAGACAGGCCTGAGTGGTTTCTCCCTCAAAGAACTCGGCATATGGAATTTCAGAAGTAGCATCATCAATGGCCGCGATTAAGCACCATTCGTCCTTACCATTGAACTTATGGTGACAACCATCCATCTGAAGCAAAAGACCTTCCTGAGGCATTCTGTGGCGATATTCTCGTTTCCGGCGACGTTTAATCCTCGGGTTTTTAACGAGTTTCATTTCTTTGCACCAGGACCATAAGGTTCTGTAAGAAACGGGGATATTGAATTCGGAAACTAAGATCTCATGGAAGTGTTTCACATTGAAATCAAAGTATTTGGTACGCAGAAGCTCGATAACGGTTTGCTTTAGATCTTCAGGTAATCGATTTGCTGGGGATTTCCCAAGATTGCCATGCTTAACACCGAAAATGCCTTTATTTTTGACCTTTGAGGCTATTCGGGAAACCGTTCTTTGGCTGACTTGAAGAAGTCTTGCTGACTCTTCGCGATTGAGAATGCCATTTAAGAACTTAGTAATAACTTGATAACGAATACTTTCATCAGAACTCATGAAGACTCCACAAGATGCAAACACTGAGATCCTCCTTAAATCACCAAATGTTGAACCGCAGAGAATTAAATCACACAAATTCTTGTTAACGGGACATATTCGTATAAATTTAAAGAGGAGACATAATTGCTTGCAGAATACAGGGTTAAGCAGAGACAGACATTCTTCTGATAAGTTATATTATGTAACGATACGTATAGGCCTTTTCGAAGGTATTCGTTTAGAGGCCTATAATTTGATTCATTTTCGGAATTTCAACATCCAATTTAAGTTGATCCTGGATGCGTCTTCGCAACTCATCAGCGGCGGTGCTTTCTCCATGCACTAGAAATACTTTTCCGGGTCTCTGATCAGCCGCTTTAATCCAATTTAAAAGATCTTTTCGATCTGCATGGGCTGAAAAAGAATCTGATGGAACGACTTTACAGCGAATATCCACGTACATTCCGTGAACTTTTACATCTTGAGATCCATTTAATAAACTCCATCCACGAGTTCCCGGGCTTTGAAAACCTGCCAATAACAAAATGTTCTTGGGGTCCGGCGCAAAGGCTTTTAGATGATGTAAAACCCGACCTCCTGTAAGCATTCCGCTAGCGGCAATAATAATCATGGGACCAGGGCTTCGGTTTAAAGCTTTGGATTCTTCGGCTGTTTTAACGATATGAACTTCAGACATCACTTCGGCGAACTGTCCTGGACCAAGGCGGTGTCCCGTCGCGTGATCTTCATACAGTCCAGAAACATCTTCGGCCATAGGGGAGTTGAAGAAAACGGGGATTTGCGAGGGGACTTCCCCTGCCCGTTTCAACTCAATAATTTCATAGACAAGATTTTGCGCTCTTCCTACAGCAAAGCTGGGGATCAGCAAAACTCCCTTTGATTTTGCGATCTCTAAGATACATTCCTTAAGTATTTCTTTAGAGGGAACCGTGGAATGATCGCGGTTTCCATAAGTGGATTCCATCACAAGGTAATCGCAGTCTTGCGGGGGTTCTGGAGGCCACATTAAGGGGTCATTGTTTCGTCCTAAATCCCCGGAAAAATAGATACTTTTTGAACCGTTAGAAACAAGAGCTGAAGAAGCCCCTAAAATATGTCCCGCATTGTAGAGTTCAACCTTTAAAGAGCCGACTTCAAATTGTTCATGAAGTTTTTGGGGTTGAAATAAAGGTAAAGTCTTTTCAACATCTTCCACCGTATAGAGAGCCAATGCTGGATGATGCTTTGAAAAGCCTTTTTTATTTGCGTATTCCGCATCTTCTTCTTGGATTTTTGCTGAGTCTAAAAGAATGATTTTAGCAAGTTCCCGAGTCGCATCCGTGCAGTAGATCGGCCCCTTAAAACCTTTTTTCACCAATAAAGGAAGAGCCCCGCAATGGTCCAGATGGGCATGAGTTAAAATGACAGCGTCGATATCTTTGGCATTAAAAGGAAGGTCTGCCCAGTTTAATAGGCGCAGCTCTTTAAGCCCCTGAAACATACCACAATCAATAAGGATTCTTGTATTATCATGGTGGACCAGAAATTTTGATCCTGTCACAGTACCCGCGCCGCCAAGAAATCCAATTTCCATAGTGATCCCCCTTAACACTCAGAAGAGATCACTATAGCATGAAGGACGGCATAAATTAAAAGACTTTAGAACAACTCATCGCCTTAAGGTTCACTTCTGTCATTTGTTTGAAGAATTCGTGACCTTCCCGGTTGTAACGCTCTTTAAGACCTTCGTCGTTAGTGTCTTTTGCCGCCGCCCAAGAAGAGAAATTAATCTTCGTCTTATCGGAGACATCCTTAACAAACATCTCGTAAGTATAATCTTTGTTAAAAGAGCCCTCTTTGTAAGTCACAACTTCGTCTGGAAAAACAATGAGTGGAGCTAAAAGTTCAATTTCCGTTGAATACATCGAAGGAATATTTGGAATCATACGGCGAGAATCCATTTTCACCACCAAAATGCCACCGTAGGGAACCGACACCTTCTCCCCTTTTACTTCCTTTGTCACGTTTTGACCCATAAAACGAAATGCAATCGCGGGATCATAAGTGAAAGAAATAAAGCTAGAAGCCTTGGGGTCTTTCGCATGAGCTGTCATTTGATCGGTGATTTTTACGGATCTTACTTGAGAACCATGATTTGCAAAACCAATATCACCATTCTTTTCGCGGTTCGTTGAAAGAGATCTCAAGCGACGCGTGTAGCTTCCTTGATTCTTCGTGAGAACCGTCGACATGAAACCAAAAATTTCACCTTGAGACGTCTGACGACGTTGAATCTTATCCGTATCGTATTTAAGACCACGGAAAGCCACCGTGGATTTTTCATGATTAGGATTTTCAATCGCTTCAAGCCAAATCTTCCAGGTGTTGGCCTCAACAGGTTCCATCACAGCCCAAGGAAGATAAGCCTCCAGCAACTGACGAACTCCTTTTCTGTCATTTTTCAAGATCAAATCATCAAGCTTTTCCTGCATAGCCTCCAATTTGTCTAAAGAGCCCGTCTCAGACTTCCACTTATCAAGGGCTTTTTGTTGTTTACGGGCAAATTGAGCCGCTTCCGCATCCAATTTCTCAGAGTGATCCTTAAGTTCCGTACGGATTTCTTCAATAATGTTAGAGTTTAACTTCATTTCCTGAACGAAAAACGGTTTCAATTCAACATTTTGAAGAAGATCAATTTGCAAAGCATTCCAGCGCGCTTTGGCCGTGGGACTTCCTTCGCGAACATTCGTTAAAAGTTCCGCCACGGCATGAGGCGACTCCACTTCAGCATGAATCTTATTATCCAATGATCCAGAGAAAGCAGGCGAATGACTTCCAAAGGAAGAGGTTGACGTTAACATTGTAATCAAAGCCAAGTCTTTCACTAAAAGAGCGGGGCTTTTTACGGCCATTTCATCATAGCGAAGACGGAACGTGAGACCTTTTTCTGTGTATTCTGGAATGATCTCGGTGTGTGTTTCCGTATTAACAAAATCCACTTTTTCTGCCACTGCTCGAGACGTCTTACGTAGCGCATTTGATACGTAAGCATTTGTCGACTGCGTGGACTTTACAATGTTGTTGATAAAATCAGCCTCGACAGAAAACTCGACTTTAGGAGTCCCTTGCGTCTGAGTCGCAACTTGCGGCGCACCATCATAGGTCGCCGTTTTCATCGTTTGTGACTTAGATGAATTCAGAATCTGCGTTGCCGCAGCGACCATTTTGTCGAAAAACCCTGCATGCGCTGGCATTGAGTGTACCGTCACAGCCAATACCACCGCCAAACAAGGAAGAGTTCTTTTTACAAAAGGATGGCTTCGCATCTCATACCTCCAGCAGACTCAGTGATTTCGCGGAAACGAACACCACCGTTTTTATCAATTTCTTTAGTTAAACCTAATTTCTTTAAAATCTTATTTTCATAGTGCTGAGCCAAAACTCGTTGAGAGCGCGAGTTGAAAAACACCGCTTGTCGAGTTTTTTCCGCATCGAAAGAGATCATTTCGATGGTCAATTCTTTACCCAGAGCTGCCTGGACACGACTGAGTTCTGAACTGTAAACCTTCATCGCATCGGCGCTCGTCATATTTCCAACCATCAACTGAAGTTTCAAAGTCTTCTTCGGATTCCATGTTCCATTTAAGAATTCTTCGCCGCCGACAATCGCAAAGCTGACGTTAGAGATCTTTTTAGAAACCGTCTCCAAGGCCCCAGAGAACTTTTCAAGTTTATCCATCAAAAGCTGACGATCAAAAGCCGGCTCTGCCTTAATCAAGGCTTCCAACTCTTCCGTCGTCGTCAGTCCCTTACGAATAGCAAGCTGAGTCAGTTGGACTTTCGAAGTCACATCACGAGAAGGCCTTAATGCATCAATTTTTTGATACATGGCTTTGACAGCTTTTTCAGAAGAGATCATTTCAAAATTAGAGACCGGTGCTTTGATGCCATTGTTTACAAAAAGGCTTTCAAGAAGTTTCAACTGTCCATTCTTACGTTTACCAGAATCCGCCGCAGCCACAGCCAAAGTCTCATGCTCGGATCCGACCACGTCAGAAACCAGGAGATAAGGCTGGAAGCTCACTCGAGATCCCAGATTCTCTTTAAGATAACCTGTTTCAAGTTCGACCACATCAATTTTACCACTCCACTGATTGAACCATTTCTTGGTTTCATCAAAAGGCGACGTCACTTGTCCCAAGGTCATGCCCGTCTTAACAAAGTCAGTTCCATAGCTGGGTCTCTCAAGATCAAGAAGTTTTCCTGCTTGAGTGTAGGTCTTGGAGGGAGCAACCACATCACCGACCTTAAGCCCCTTATCAATGATAGCCCCCGCAGTCCCAATGTAGACCACCTTCTCGTGTCCTGAGTTCTTAATTGCACGGGCTACGGGGATAACTTCATCTCC
>JAHRXB010000208.1 GCA_019104905.1 Bdellovibrio sp. | reverse complement strand
TTAATTGATCTCTCGATTCGTCGCCCGGTTTTTGCGTGGGTCCTCATGTTTGCTCTGATTGTGTTCGGAGCCATTTGCATGAACCGCATGGGCATCAGTCAACTCCCCGACGTCGACTTCCCGGTGGTCAGCGTTTCCGTCACCTATGAGGGAGCTGCGCCCGAAGTCGTAGAGTCTGAACTCATTGACCCGATCGAAGAACGGTTGCTCGCTATTGAGGGCATCAAAGAAATGCGCTCCTCAGCTCGACAAGGGTCGGGGTCTGTCACTCTCGAGTTCGACATCAATCGCAATGTCGACGTGGTCTTGCAAGAAGTGCAAACGGCTTTGAGCCAAATGCGCATGCCTCCGGGAGTCGATCCCGCGATCGTTCGCAAACAAAACCCGGAAGAGGACCCGATTATCATCATCTCGGTCTATGGCGATGCGCCTTTAAAAGAAATGCTTTCCTGGACCGAAAACTATCTTCTAGATCAAATCCGCTTCTTACCAGGCGTGGGCGAGGTCAGTATCGGCGGTTTCAGTCAACGCAACCTGCGCATCTGGTTGGATACCAAAAAACTGGAAGGCCTCTATCTGACAGTGAGTGACGTTGTGGAAGCCCTGAGCACCCAGCATCTGGAAAGTGCTGCCGGTCAATTCACCGAAGGACGTCGCGAGTTGCGCGTGCGCTGGCTGGGTGAAGCCAGCTCCGTGGATCAAATCAAAAACATCCAGATCCTGCGTCGAGGGGGTCAACGCATTTTCGATCGCGAGATTTTCATTCGCGATGTCGCCGACGTGGAAGATGGCCTCTCAGATATTCGTCGTGTGGCCCGAGTCGACGGACAACAAGCCGTCGCCATGCAAATCCGCAAACAACGTGGCACCAACGAAGTTGTCGTAGCCCAAACCGTCAGAGAAAAACTGGAAGAGATCAAAGATCGCTTTCCCCAAGGGTTCCAATATCGAGTCAATGTCGACTACACCCGTTCCACCGAAGCCACCGTCAATCTTACTCTCGAGAAACTATGGGTCGCGGCCCTTATCACCATCCTGGTGTGCTTCCTCTTCCTGGGAAGTCTCCAGGCCGCCGTCAACATTCTTTTCTCCATTCCCACTTCGATCGTGGGCACCTTCACCATTTTGTATTTTTCCGGCTTTACCCTGAATCTTTTCACACTTCTAGCCCTGACTTTGTCGATCTCTATTGTGGTCGACGACGCGATCATGCTTTTGGAAAATATCGTGCGCCACTATCGCATGGGCAAAGGCTCTGCCAAAGCGGCCTCGGATGGCTCGAAAGAAGTTCTTCCCGCTGCGATCGCCGCCACTTTGGCCGTGGTCGCCGTCTTCTTGCCCGTGATCTTCATGCAAGGAATTATCGGGAAATTCTTCTTCCAATTCGGCGTCACCATGAGTGCCGCGGTCATGCTGTCCCTGCTTGAAGCCGTCACCATCACGCCGATGCGAGCCGCAGCCTTTTTAAGCAGTGAACCGAAAATTTCCAAACTGGAACATTTTCTCGATGAGGTCTTTGAAAAGCTCTCGCATCTGTATCAGAAAGTCCTGTACGGCACTTTGCGCTGGAAATATCTGATCGTGATCGGTTCCCTGCTTTTCTTCGTGGCCTCTTTATTCTTAGTCTCTAAAGTCCGTCAGGAATTTGTGCCCGCGCAGGACCAGGATCTGATCATCGTCAGTGCACAAGCGCCGCCGGGCACTTCTTTAGCGACAACCAGCGAACGCTCCAAAGAGCTTGAGTCTATTCTTTCCGCCAATCCCAATATCGCCGGCTTCTTCGTTTCTGTCGGAGGCGGAGGTGGTGGCGGCGGTGCCAGTGTGAATCAAGTTTTCATGCCGGTGACCTTAAAGCCCCGCGCGGAACGCCGTCAAAGTCACACGCAAATCATGAATGATCTGCGCGGCGAATTTAAAAAGATCAAAGGCTTGCGCGTCACTATGCGTGACATCTCCGCACGAAATTTATCTTCGGGAAGACAAAATCCTTTGGCCATCAACTTGCGAGGCCCCGATTTAAAAGTTCTTCTGCAAAAGTCAGAAGAACTGATGGAAAGACTGGAAAAAGAAAAGTTGGCCGTGGATCTGGATACAGATTTCAGAACCGGAATCCCCGAGCTGATTCTTACCCCCAATCGCAAAAACATGGCCAGCCGCGGAGTCTCTGTGGAGTCCGTGGGGCAGGTGCTTTCTGCCGGCGTGGGTGGCCTTCGCCAAGGTCGCTACACTGCCGATGGACGCCGCTATGATATCCGGTTTAAAATCAAAGAAGATCAAATTCGCTCGGCCGAGGATTTCAAACGACTCTACGTCCGGAATAATTTCGGCAATTTGATTCCCATGTCACAACTTGTGAATATTCGCGAAGACAATGCTATTCAAGGAATCAACCGGGTCAACCGTCAAAGAGCCATTTCTGTTTTTGGAAACTTAACGCCCGGTCAATCTCAGGCGGTCGTTCTAGAAAAAGCCTCCGCCATCGCTAAAGAAATTCTTCCCACCGGGTATTCATATGCTCTAGAAGGGGCCTCCGCCGGTTTTGCCGAATCTTTCAAAAGTCTTTATGGTGCCTTGATGATTGGTATCCTCGTCGCCTATCTGATTCTGGCGGTTCAGTTTAACTCTTTCATTCACCCTGTTTCAGTCCTCATCGCCTTGCCTTTCAGCGTGACCGGAGCCCTTGTGGCCCTCTGGATGTTTGATGTCTCACTGAATCTTTTTAGTTTTATCGGATTGATTGTTCTGATGGGTATTGCCAAAAAGAATTCTATTTTGCTGGTCGAGTTTACCAATCAGGTTCGACGTCATGGCGAAGAAAATATTTCAGAGGCGCTGCGGAAAGCCTGCCCGGTGCGCCTGCGCCCGATTCTCATGACCTCGGTTGCGACGGTCGCTGCGGCCCTGCCACTGGTGATTGGCGCGGGCATTGGCGCAGAAACACGATTACCAATGGGACTTTCCATTATTGGAGGAACGATCATTTCAACTTTGCTGACACTCTTTGTGGTGCCCGCTCTTTACTTGATGCTTTCCCCTTTGGAGAGTAAAAAGAAAGACATCCTGCTTTAAGCAGCTTAAGAGACATGCCATTTAAGATTTTAAAGTCCACTCAACGAATGATTTATTTTTGCGCCGGATGGGGGTTCCTCATCCTGGCCGTCATTGGCATCTTCCTTCCGCTGCTTCCGACAACACCTTTTTTACTGCTGACTGCGTATTTTTTTGCACGCAGTTCCCAGCGCTGGCACAACTGGTTGCTGCAACAGCCCCATCTCGGCCCGGTGATTTTGGATTGGCAACGACACGGCGTCATCCGCCTTCGTGTGAAAGTGCTGGCCACGGCCCTCATGGTGCCGCTGGTCACCCTCTCTTTGTTAAAGGAAACGATTCCTCTTTATGCCCGCATCCTCGCAGGACTTGTTTGCCTCGGAGTTTTAATCTTCATCTGGAGTCGCCCCCAGGTACGGAAATAAAACGATCTAGCGAGCGCGATCCATGAGGACCGCCACCTGCAAACCGCCCCCACTCACATTGACCTTCAGGCTTTTGTTCGTGGCACGACACATGAGTCCACCCACTTCAAAATGCTGGAAGCGACCGTTGGACCAATCGTATTGCACAAAAACTCCCAGATCCGAGATGGCTCTTTTCGGTCTTGAAAGAAGACCATTGACCTCAATCAGATTCAGTTCTGTTTTCTTTTGCAAAACCCATTCATGGCGACGACTGCGGGGGATTTTGCGAATTTTATTCTCAAGCTCCTGGTTCATGAAAACCTGCTGACCACCATAACCATCAGCATGTTTTATCACCCAGTCCTGCGGACGTTTGATCAATTCATCGGCGATCGGCGCAGACAACAGATGTGCAGGAAGGATAGAAGAACCCAGAGCATTTTCCTTACCCAAAAAACGTTTTTGCAAAGCCGGATCGGCAAGCAACACCAAAATAGACTTAGACGCCACAAGCCCCGTCAAAAACGAACCGTATTGCGGTGTTGTGGAGCGCACCAAACGACGATACAGATGATGTCCCTCTTGGTAGTCTTTCAGAGTATAGGCAAAACTCATATTGATTGCATCAGGACGCCAGTCTTTACCGATGACCACCCGTTGATTCTGGGTCTTGAAGGTCTGATGGTGCAACTGAGGATAGCTTTCGGCGTCCACATCAAGATCAAACTCACGAGGACAAACCAGACGCACCTCAGAACCCAGACGCTCTGCCGTACGCAAAAGATATTCTTCATCCCAGTTGTAGCTGTCATACTGAATGCGCGCGATCTTGTTTCCAAGGCGCTGCATGTTGCGAACTTCCGCCGCTGCGGTGTCTATCATACGCAGACGTTTCTTTAATGTCGGCATATGCTCTAACAAGGTTTTCTGAAAAAACGAGGAGCGCGCAAGTCCGTCAAAACCGATTTCATTTATCTCTAGAAGCTGAGGCGGATTTCGCGGATCCGGTGAACCCACGATGGCCATATCAAAGCGATAGCTTCCGGTGATGCGACCTCGGCGAAAACGCAGCACTTCCAATTCATCCAACAGATGGTCCCGGATCGGTCCCTTGGGAACAATCGCGCGAATCTCTTTTTCAGGCAAAGAAAGAAGCTCCAAAGTGAATTTTGTAATCAGGTAGGCGCTGCGTTTGATCGTTGGCCAATAAGACGCCGGCAAAACCCTGGGAAGAATGGAAAAATCATCATCCGTCACGCCCGTTAGCTCAGAGTCCACAAATGAGTTCCACAAATTCGTTTTTTGATCGGAATTATTATAGATCGAAATTTGCTTATCAAGATCCATGGGCGGCCGTTCTCGGTAATAACCATTGAATTTCATAAACTAATTATGAGGGCGCCAGCCCCCCGCCTCAAGAGTCCCCTTTTTTAATCTCACGAAACCAGACTAAGGCTAAGGCACGACGTCACACGCTCGTTTTCCAGGGCCTCTTTTTGCTCCCTTGTCGAAAAACTGATCACTTCTCCCAGACCACTCCTAAATAAGTGCGAACTCAGATGGCACCCAAACTGCACTTATTCTGCTGGATATTATTCTTAACGCTCGGATAAGGTGACCAATGCGTTCTTTTTGGGGTGCTCTTTTACTAATACTGTTTTCTCAAAGCAGCGCGTGGGCGCAAACCCAGGCCTTGTGGCCCTCGGCTCCGATCTTAAAAAACAGCGACTGCATCCTTGAAATCTTAGCAAAAAAAATGAATATCGCTTTGGATGCCAAAAAGGCCCGCCCGGCAATCAAACCTCAGGACAAGATCACCTTGGAGGAATACCAAGAGGCTGTCGAAAAGTTCTGGGGCTGGCGTCCCAGTGCGATTGTGAATGTTTATAATCCCGTGACCAATCAGATCTTCTTAAATACGACGGTTGAGTTCTATCTGCCCCGAGGGCGCACGATCTTTGACTCGTTGGCGCATGAGTACGTTCACTTTTTACAACTCAACTATTTAGGAAGAGACCCCGACGATTCCTACAACGAAGATGAAGCCGTCGAAGTGCAAACCTGGTTTCGCGAAACTTTTGCATCTCAACTGAAAGGCCTAGATTTTCAATGTCCCGGAAAATAAAGCCGCTCTTTTTTTTCTCGTGGATGGTCGGACTGCTTTTCAGCGCAACGACGTGGGCGGCGAATTGCCCCACTCATCCGCAATTACGCATTGAAGGCGGGACCGATCTTGAAGTTCAAGAAACTTGCCGCTCGTTTAAGAAAATCACTGCCTTTTTCGCTGAAATGGGAATCAAGACGGACGACAACCTAACGTTGCATTTTAAGGACATTGTCTATCTTCCCGGGGAAAATGAGAACACCGAAAACAGAACTCCCGTCTATGGGTATTTCGATACCGACACACGAGAAATTCACCTGATGCACTTTGCTTCTCCCGACCAAGAACATCGCTCTGCCTGGGGCCTGACATGGACCCACGAACTTGCCAGTTCATTCTTACTCCATGAGATGACCCATCTGGTGGTGACCTCTTATTTGGGGGCTGATTTTAAACGCCTGGCTCGCCCCTGGCATGAGGCCATTGCCTATGCCGTGCAGTTGGAACTAATGCCCGTGGCCCTACAAAAAGAAGTCCTCTCGGGACAAAAAGATCTTGTTGCCGATCCGTTCACTGATGTTCGTTCCGTCAATATCATGTCGTATGCCGTGGATCCCGATGCTTTCGCCGTCAGAGTCTTTGCTGCCATAAAAAAATGGGGCGGTCGCGAATTTATAAAAAAACTTCTGGATAATCAGATCCCAGGAACCGAGGAAGAATAATATAAAGCGCGCCGCTTTTCGGCACCACCTCGGGACTTCAACATTTCACTTTGAGAAACAAAGTTTCAGGTGCCACCTCATTGCTCTTCAGTCAGCACGCCCCTTGCTTTTAATAAAACTCAGCAAGGAGTTTTGAAGATGCTTCAACGCGCTTTCATGATTATTCTCATTTTGGGACTGCATATTTCAACTCAACTTTGGGTTGCTCCGGAAAAATCCGTAAAACGAGAGCCACAAAGCCTGAACACGGCTCCAAACGGCACTTTTTATCTGGCCAGCGGAACAGACGGATGCCCTTCTCAGATCAACTGGCTGATGGAATGTCAGGGATTCGTCCTTGATACCAGTGGCAGTCACTCCCTTTCTGAAGGCCAAAGATTCTGCCATATCAACAAAGGCCCTAAAGTCTTCCGCGAGCGCCTTGAGTATGGCACGAAGAAGCTACTCACCGAAGTCGTCAGCAAGGACAATATGATTCGCAAAAAGGAAACGACAACTTTTTCGGCGAAAGGAAACTCCGTCACTCTCGAGCAAGAGGACACCGTGATCTTTGATGAGACTGGAAAATTTCTTTGGGAACATAGTAACAATGGCAAAGGATTTAGCTGTCTTTACTCTCGCTAACTTAAACTTATACGTGCTTATTCAAAATCGCCTTATAGGCCGTTTCAAGAAATTCAATGGAGTGTTTATCAGAACGACGAACCGCCATTTGATACGCCTCCGTCACAAGCTTTATCGAAGCTCCCGCCGGAACCCCCAAAACCTCATACGCATCCCAGCTATGGCCATTGTAATTAAACATCACATTTAAATGTTTTGTCACAGTGCCTTGTAAATCGGGATGTTGTGGCAAGGGCTCGGCAGCCCCGCTTATGACGGGCGCTGGGTCCAGGAGCGACGGCGCACTGTCCTTGGCTTTCATATTCAGCTGCGTCGGACGCTGTGGCCCTCCGCGCGACAATAGATACCAAAAGACGAAAGCTCCCGCCCCCACTAAATTCAATGTCAAAAAGTCTTGGCTATTCATCCAAGTTCTATTATTCGTTGGGAGCACAAAATTATCAAGGAGTGTCCGCATGGCAGCCCCAAATCCCTTCGAAAAACAAACCCCCATTCCCGGAGTGAAACATATCATTGCCGTTAGTTCGGGCAAAGGAGGCGTGGGCAAGAGCACAGTCGCTACAAATCTTGCCATGGCCCTAGGCCGAAAAAGTAAAGTGGGACTGCTCGATGCCGACATCTATGGCCCCAGCATCCCTCGAATGTTAGGAACTTTGGGACAAAAGCCCCAGATCAATCCCGAAACAAATCAACTCGAGCCCGTCACTCGTTATGGTATCAAATTGATGAGCATCGGTTTTTTAGTTGAGGAAGGCGCGGCCGTTGTTTGGAGAGGGCCGATGCTCTTTAAAGCCATGGATCAATTTTTACGCGATGTAAACTGGGGCGAGTTGGATTATCTCGTGATTGATCTTCCCCCAGGCACTGGCGACATTCAACTGACTCTGGCGCAGAAGGTTCCCGTGGCCGGGGCCGTGGTCGTTTCTACACCGCAAAACGTTGCCTTGATCGACGTTAAAAAAGCCGTCGATATGTTTGAACGCGTGAATGTTCCTTTGTTAGGTATGATTGAAAACATGGCCTATATGATCAATCCCGCCAACGGCGAGAAAATGCAGCTTTTCCCTAAGGGAGAAATGGATTCTTACGCGCAATCCAAAGGGATCAAAAAAATCGGTGAAGTTCCCTTCAACCCTTCCGTGGGTCTTGCGTGTGAAGCCGGCATCCCTATCGTTGAAGCCAACAGCAACGGCGCTGAAGCGCAAGAGTTCATGAAAATCGCCGATCGCATCCGCGAAATCCTGCCTTAACCCAAAAAAATATCTCGCTCTGAAGTGCGAAAAGCACTTCAGAGTCTCACACCTAAACACTGTCTTCGTTCCACCTTTAAACAAACCCCACCGCCTTTTCCCGAAGAGAAACACATTTTCGACGTATTTTGAGAATCGAATGTGCCCCCCTTGAAAATAAAACTTTGGTCGAGCTATCCTGAAAGAGTTGAAACCACGAGGCTCGTGAGACTTGCTCTAGGGCAGGTGAACGCTTGGTCGGGCCAGCGAAGGAGGACACAGATGAAAAATCGTATACACGATCATCATGATGAACCACCGAAGTGACGTGCGAGTCACCAGGATTGCTACCCAGAGGTTTTGAGTTCAGGCCTCTCTAAAGAATGATGAACAGGTTGGATCTATCAAGAATAACTCAAAGGAGGTTCCTAGGGTTATACTCGTTAGGATTTAGATCCTTCCTTTGCCTCAAGGCAAACCGTCGGAAACGGCGGGACGCAAAGCTAGAGGGGTGTCGGTGCGAACCACGCCAGCCAGCTGCCAAAGGTGAGTCACCTGAGGAATCAGAGGTGTGCATATGGAAGGAACAATTACATACAAGGATTGGTTTCATTCCCCTTAGCTTGCGAGTTATCATTGACGATTCCTCGCAGGCACTTTTAGTTTCTGCAGGTCTCTTTTCCCTCTCAAAATCTGATTATTTCCATTACAATTATCACATTTTTACATCCCCTGGGCGGACTTATAGTTAATTCCAAGGCAGACCATTGCGTAAAGGCATAGCAATTAGGTATGCTGGGCCCTCTGAGGTCCCTATGGAATTAAACACATTAGAAAAAAAGAATCCTGTCTGTCTTCAACGGCTCGAAGAGTTTAAGTGGCTCACTCAAAAACTCTGCGCGCTCTTTGCGACAGAAGGAGTTCGTTGTCAGGCTTATCGTCCTGGCGCTCCCCATTTTTCTAATCTCCCTCAGTCCAAACAAGACGAGGTCCTTGAGTACCTCAGATATTATCTTGAGCTCTGCATGGGACAAATTGCCGCCGGAGATCGCCTCAGTGACAATCTGAGTTTCACCTGGCGTGCTCTTAAACGTTTGGGTTTTGTTCCCCGCTCGGACTTATTCAACCACCTCACAGACGAAGATGTGATTGAGATCTACAACAGCGATAACAGACAGCTCTTTAGAAATCTCCGCTTCTTTGATCATTGCTCTTACACACTTGAAGAACTTTGCACCTTGGAGTGGTGGACTCTTTTTGAACGAGATCAAAAGATCACCATGAAGCTTTTCGAAACCGCCGAAAAAATATTCCGCGGAGAAATCACGGAAACTGTTATTCCTAACGATATTGAGCCCCATATCATCAAAGAAACTCAATCTCTTGAGTGCAATTCGGTGCTCTATCAAGTCCGTTGCGCCAGTCCTCTTTACGTCAATAGACGGCCCGAAGGCTTGATTTGTATCTTAAAGATAAATCTTCATTGAGCCCCCAGCTCTTGAGACTTACTATCGAAACTAAACAAAAAATCGATAGGACTTTATGGGTGCTCAAGAGTTTCTCAGCTTCTGCAAAGATTTACTTGGTCAAGAATTCGTATCAATTCCGTCCTCACCACAATCCTGCGTCAGTGGTTTTACTCGAGAGTTGACGGCGACCGTTTCTCCTCGCAGCAAAGAAGAAGTCGTTCAAATTGTTAAAGCGGCGAATGATTTTCTTGTTCGACTTTACCCCATCAGTCGCGGGCGTAATTGGGGTTTTGGTTCGTCGTTACCAACTCAAGACAACCTGATTCTTTTGGATCTTTCCCGCCTCAATAGAATTCACCAAGTGGATCTTGATCATGGTTACGCTATTGTCGAGCCTGGAGTCACGCAAAGGGCCATGGCCGATCACCTGACGGGTCTTAATGCCCCTTACTTCCTTGATGTCACAGGGTCAGGCAGTGACAGCAGTATCATTGGCAACGCCCTAGAGCGTGGCATTGCCTATCACTCTTTACGCGTTGAAACTATTTCCTCTTTAGAAATCGTTTTGGGCAGCGGTGAAGTCATTAAAACGGGTTTTGCCCAAGATCACCGCTTTCAATCTATCGGACACCTCTACAAACACGGAGTGGGCCCCTCCTTAGATGGACTCTTCTTTCAATCCAACTTCGGAATCGTCGTCTCTGCGACAATTCAATTACTTCCTCGTCCCGAAGAACAATGCTCTTTTACCATCGCCCTCGAGGACGAAAAAAACCTGCTGCCTCTTTTGAATGCCATCCGTCCCCTTCTTGAAAATCAAGTCTTACGCTGTATTCCCCACGTCTTTAATCAGGGACGTCTTTATGGCGGCATGGCCCCCCTGCTTGCTGACTATTTTAAAGTGCAAGGGGAATCTTGGAGTAAAGAATCCATCCATTCTTATATGAGCAAACATCTTCCCGGAAAATGGTTCGCCGTGGGAGTTCTCTCGGGAACTGCGGAAGAAATCAAATCCATGAAACAAGCTCTGCGCAA
>JAHRXB010000280.1 GCA_019104905.1 Bdellovibrio sp. | reverse complement strand
AACTACTCAGCTGGCAGTGTGGGAATTGGTATGACCTCATCTCCCTCTGCTCGACTGGATGTACGAGGTCCCGCTAGTGGCGGTGAGGTGACTCGTTTTTCCAATAGCACGGGGGGATCCGGGTTATCTGTGCAGCAAGGTGCTGCGACAGGAAACACTTATACTAATCTTCAGGCATATAATGCCAACGGTGCAGGTAGTGCCACTCTTGTCATTAATGGCAGTGGTGGAAATGTGGGGATTGGTACTGCAAATCCAACAGTGAAGCTTGATGTTGCCGGAGGCTTTCGTCCAGGAAGTGCTGCAGTAGTAACTACTTGTGATGCGACGACCGAGGGGACCATGAGGTATAACTATTCTACCCACTCTCTTCAGTACTGCGGGGGAAGCCCCCTCTCATGGATATCATTAAATGGAACTCCTGTTGTTAACTGCCAGGGAAATTGGGGTAGTTGCTCAAAAACTTGTGGCTCGGGTGTTCAGACTTACTATGTGACGACTCCCGCCTCAGGTGGTGGTGCCGCGTGCCCTTACAGTAATGGTGCGACGATGGCTTGCAATACGACTCCCTGTTTGGCCTCGGGAGATGTTGTGCCAGGATCTTATATTAATTTAAGCTTAAGCGACATCAATATGGTGGGCTCGGGGCCGAATGCTATATGCGCCTCTCCTCCGATGTCATTTGCGGAAGGACGGTGTGCTAGTGGATACAGCTATGTGCAATGCGGCTGTGTCAGTCCAACTAGTACCACTCCCGGAACATGCTCATCGAACCTTTATGTGCCAACAGTATGTCAGTAAGGAGTCATCCATAAGTTGAAGTGTCGTGCGCACGGTTGGGTGGGGAACGTCTAGGTTCAAAGACCTGTGATGCTCCTGAGTTTCTTGAGTTGAGCAGACCCAAAAGCAAGCTGCTGAATTTATTTAATATTAGTGTAGCGTTGTTGAAAATAGATTTAAGTTTACACCAACCCGGGGGGAGAGGTGGGTACGCTCGTGTACGCAACTAATGTTTAAAGTGTCAGCACCATTTCGTTGCAAACATACTACTGTTGTAATAAACCTCGTTCGCCTATGAGTGAATCTATTGATTTTGTTGACTACATGATTGCAGAGCTGGAACGAAGGAAAGCAAAAAACCAGAGATACTCATTACGAGCTTTTTCTCGGTTGTTGGGGGTGGATAGCTCCCGGCTTTCAAAGATTCTTCGAAGAGAGCGACCTTTATCCGCAGAAATGATTCAGGATATGGGCGCAAAGCTTAACTTGTCGACTCCGGCCGTGCGTCGCTATCTGGATCACGCTAAGATTTCTCAGCTTCAAAAACGCCAAGAGGTTGTCGGGCAGGAGCCTATCCATGTCTCTTTAGAGCAATTAGGTTCTATTTCTGATTTCCGCCACTATTGGGTTCTGGAACTTATGAAGCTTACGGATTTCGTTCCAAAAGTCGAATACGTAGCGAAGAAAATTCAGATTTCTAAAGAGCTGGCTCAGGTTTTTATCGATAACTTGCAGACCGTGGGACTTTTAAAGATCCATGATGACGGAACCTGGGAAGATCTTTCCCATGGGGCATCGACCGACGTTATTTCGACGAATGTGAAGTGCGCCATTCACGTCAGTAATCAGGATCAGGTTCTTCAACTTTCTCAAGAGGCTCTTAAAAAAGTTTCCATGAAAAGTCGCGATCATTCTTCTATTATGGTGGCAACGAATGTTGAAAAACTGGAGGCCGCTCGTCAGATGATTAAGGCATTCCGTCGAAGTCTTGCGATTTTTCTTGAAGATACTCCCGAAAAGAACTGCCTGTATCAGACAAGCATTTCTTTGTTTCCATTGACTCAGTTGGATTCCAACGACGAGACAATTTCGTAATAAGACCGACGTAACACCTCGTGCTATTTGTGGGTGAGTTTGTTGATTTTGTTGATTGCCAGCGGGGAACGAAGGAAAACAACAAAACAAAGTGCTCATTACTCAACGAGGGGGCTAGTCGGTGTTCAGAGTTATCACAGTCATACTTTTCGCGATGTCTTTGCAGGTATCCGCTTTTGCTTGGCGTGAAAGTAATGGCGGCATGGTTGTTAAAGATGGCGAAAACTACGTCACTATCGGCACAGCAAAGACGGAAGTGAGTTTGTGGAAAGCAACAGAAGATGCGACCTTCTTGGGGGTTGAACAAGAACTTCTATCTTTGAAACTTCCGATTGATGTGAAGATGCAGTTATGGACTTCGTTTTTTCCTTCTGGATCGCGAAAGTACTTCGCGTTGGATGAACGGAATGTTCCGCAAAAAGATCTTGAGGCCCTTCTTTATCAGTATCACTTTGTAAACTTAGAACGATCAGAGGGAAAGAAGGTGATTGCGGGTTTCACCAGCAAGACACAAACGTTTCTCTTAAATCCATTCTTCAAGCTGAGTGAGCGCGGAAAGATGGCTCTTCTTTTTCACGAAATGTTGTGGGTTCAGTTCCCTATGGCGAAGACGGAAGATGTCATGAGCGCCGAGATTCATTTTGAGAACTACTTGGCGGGAGAATCTCCGAAAGCTCTTATTTACTCTTTAGAGTCCATGTTTGGTCGCCCGGACTTGTATTTGCGCCATATCTTAGAAACCCAAGGGACCTTGCAAGTGGCGACGAAAAGTCTATTTCCGGAGATGCCCGCAGATATGCAGGCTCTTAAAGATTTGAACGACATCCCATTGCCATTGAGTGCGGAGACGAAAGAACTTTTCCTGCGTAATTATACGAGTAATAAAGATGAGTTCAGTCGTTGGTTGATGTTAAATCAAGCGAAACTCTTTATCATCAAAGACCCTCGTGATGAGCCCTATTTGGGGAGTGCCGCTTGGGATAGAAAAGCAGAGATCATTTCCGAGGCCTTTGTTGATGGAACAATCGACTTCCGTAATCCAATACGCTTTTCCGACGGAGACGGCCGAAAATACATCTGCTTCCCGGTAAAAAAAGAAACTCAAGAAACCGGCCTCCGCCTCTGCATCAACTAGCAGGAGCAGGTATCAGCTATCGTTTCTAAATAAAAAGAGCCGCTCATAAAGCGGCTCTTTTCGTTTTTTTGACTGATCGCACTGCAAAAAGGTACGGCGTACCCTCTATTTCTTCATTTTTTCGATCATTTCTTTCATGCTTTTTAGTTCGCGCTCGACGTCTTTAGGGAGGTGAGTTCCTGAAGAGCCTGTGTAAGCCATCATCACGAGATCTTGATATTCTTTTAAGCAAGAAGGGGCAATGGCTGAACCGGGATGTTCAAGGACACATTGTTTAAGGTAAAGCTCTGGTAAAGAGTAGAAGGCCTTTTGTTCATAGCGTCTTTCGCAGAAAGAAAGCCAGTACAAGATCTCAGGCTTCAATGGTGTTTCTGGGTATTGATCCAGATACTTGTAAAGGACGCTTGAAATTTTTAAGTAAGCGATATCCTTTTGCGGAGTAAATTCAAAATCCCCCTGAAGTTCATTTTTAAGTTCCGTCTCGGCGTATTTCTTAAGGTCTGCTTGTTGCGATTCATTGAACTCAGGATAAGTGTCTTTTTTCATCTTTTCTGCTGCAGATCTAAGGCCGGCGATTCGTTTCTTCACCATTTCGGGAAGCTGTTTGTTTTTTTGATTTTTCTCTAAAGACTTAATCAAGCCGGGGAGGTCTCGTTTGACTCGCACAAAGTAGTACACTTTACGAGCCACTGATTTTTCCACGTTTTCCTGGGGGACGCCGTTTGCCGGGAAACCATCAATAACCTGATCATAGAAGGACATCGCTTTATCAAAATTACGAACGATGAAGAGGAACTCCGCCTCATCGAAAGGCTTTGCCAAGAAATGTTCTTTATTAAAGAACTCAAATTTTGTCGAAGAGCTGGGAAGTTGAGTGTGGCAAGACATACAGACACTTAAAGTGGAGCGTAACATCCACAAGGAGTAGTCCTTGTTGCCGACGCGATAAACCAACTCCGCTTCTTTAAGCTGTTGGTTCAGGGCGTTGCTGGAAATCGCAAAACCAGATTTCTTAATCTTTCCTTCGTGAGAGATTTTCTCACTCAGGGCGACCATGTTCTTGAGGGATTCGTCAATTTTTTGAAAATTCTTAGGATCACGGTATTCCACATCCGAAACGATGTAAGGCTTCAAAGTGAAAATTTCTTTGAGCATTT
>JAHRXB010000198.1 GCA_019104905.1 Bdellovibrio sp. | reverse complement strand
CACTTAGTTCCAGAAAGCTCCATCTTGTCCGTGTTGATAACAACAACGAAGTCGCCGGTATCTACGTTCGGAGTGAAGATAGCTTTGTTCTTTCCACGAAGGATGTTTGCAACAGTTGTCGCAACACGACCGACCTTTTGGTCAGCAGCGTCTACGATCCACCATTTTCTTTCAACTTCATCTGCTTTTGCATTGAAAGTTTTCATTATAGGTCTCCAGTTTCATTTGAACGCATCAGTTTTACCGTCCGTGCATTCGGCAAAATTTTGTTTGAGTTTAACAACGGGCTCTTACACTATTTTGCGGGAAGGGATGTTTTAAAGTTCTATACACCTATTGTCAAGGTCCTGAGGATAATAAACTCGCATCAGATAAAGCCCTTGAGCCGGAGCCGGGGGGCCCGCCTGACGACGATCTTGGGCTTCAATTATCTCTTTAATTTTACTAGGCTTTTGCCCTTTTCTTTCAAGCATCAAAGAGGTTCCTACGATATTACGAACCATCTGCTTTAAAAAGCCGTTGCCGGTCACGGTGAACTGCAAAACCTCCGGCCGCCGCCACTCCCAGTCGGCCTGATAAATCTCGCGGACCGTATCTTTCACGGGCGTTCCGACCGATTGAAAGCTCTTAAAGTCATGATTTCCCAAGAGAATTTTTGAACTCTCCTGCAGGTGAGTGATATCAATCGGCATCCGCACCCACTCGGCATAGCGATTCAAGTGAGCGCTAGGACGAGGCCGATTCAAAATCAGATATCGATAGGTTTTATGGGTGGCCGACAATGTGGCGTGAAAGTCCTCCGGGGCGATCCACGCCTTTTTCACGACAATCGACGGTGGCAAATGGGCATTAAGGGCCCAGCAAAGATCCCATTTCTTGGCGGGATCAATCTTGCGATGCGTAGAAAAGTGGCACACTTGGTTTAAGGCATGAACCCCGGCATCCGTTCGACCCGAGGCGAACAAGGTGATCTTTTCGGCAAAGACCTTCTCCAAGGCTCCCTCAATCACATGGGCCACTGAAATCTGATCTTCTTGCTTTTGTTTCTGCCAACCACAGAAGCCGGTGCCATCATAAGCCACCGTAAATCGCACTTTCGTCATCATGCCAGGAAGGTACCAGCTTCCCACTGCACCGACAAGGTACCTGCTTCCTATCGTGCAAAAAAGGTACGTCTTAAGAAACAGGTGCCTGTCGAACTTCTCGACATATCGTCTTTTCAGGGTGTCTTGACGAGGCCTCACGATGGGCGTACTTCATGGCATCTTTTAAAACATCTAAGGAGTAAAAATGAAAACTCTTATCGCCGCTTTATTGTTTGTTGTTGCTGGCCCCGCCATGGCTCAAGAAAATGGACTCAGCTCACAATCTGAAGACTTCACTGTCGACTTTATCAGCTGGTGTGAAAACAACAGCGTCATGATGCAAAATTCTGATGGCTCCGTTTATGAGCGCGCCAACTGTTCAGACCAGGGCTTGTCTTGCAAGACATTCCAAATGCACCGTCTGCATAAAACAATTTATACTGCAGCTTGCGTAGAAAAAAATTAGTAGTCGACGACAATGCCAGCACCAATGATGCTGGAGCTAAAATCCAGATCTTCGTTGAAGGTCTGGAGATACCGATAATCCACCGATACCCATAAATTAGCGATTCCGTATTCTGAACTTAACGTGAATGCGGTTTCGCGATCCACTGCCGAAACATTAAAAAGCATTCCCGCAGAACCATATGCTCCCGGAGTTCCCACTCCTGACGGCGCTTTTCCGTCATCGCGAAATTCAGCGACAGCGACATAAGTTCCACCACCGGCCACATAAGGCGCAAACCACTGTCGGCGCAACCACTCAAGGCGATAAACAACGCCCGCGCTTAAAGGGACCGCTAAAAATGTGTACTTCTCTTTCGCTTGTTGACCGTTAATCGTGGGATCGCTGGAAGCAAAACGGCCGTTACCATTAGCTACCAACAAGCCGAAACCGGCCTGCACGCCCAACTTTCCGTAGCCTGTGAAGGGCTGCCATTCATAATCAAACATAAAAACAGGCTGTTGCCCTGAAGAGTACATCATGTCAAAGGTCGTTCCATCCGCCGCCACAATCTTGGGAGGATCCATCATCCCCATTCGGAAAGAACCCGTTTTATTAAACTCTCCGGTTTCTTTTGTCTTATAGATGTAAGAGCCATCTTTAGTGATCGCCAGCAACCCTTGGGCCGCCTGCGGATGATGAATGTACTCCACTCCACCCTTCGCAGAGCGAGCCACTCCGCCCTCAGAGGACATCGGCTTTGGCGCAGGCGGTGGCGGAGCCTCCACAACGGGGGCGGCCTCTTCTTCCAAGGATAACTCTTCTTCCAACTTCTTACTGTCCCCGGCTGGTTGTTGGTTGAGATCCACGGTGGCCTTCTTCTGCTCAGGCTCCGTATTTTGAATCTCATCTTCGATGCTGAGAAGATCACTGTCTTCCGCTGGAGCCTCGAATTCATTTTCCTCTTGGACGAACGGGGGCTCTTGAGGAGCGGATTCAACATCTTGCGCCCAGGAAATATGAAAAGACAAAGAGGCCAGCAACACGACGACGTATTTATGCCAAGGTCTCACAACTCACCTCGAAAGTTTTTTCCCATCACCAAGCGACGATAGATCTCGAAAGTCGACAAAGTTCCTAAAGAAAGAATCAGCAGGGTCAGCCAAAAGCCAAAAGCCACACTCATGCGCGCAAAAAGCAGGAGCGGCCACAAAGCCACTCGCACCGCGGTCTTGGCAACTTCACTTTCCGCAATCAAATGGGCGTAATAGGGGCTGTGCTTATAATAGAATTTAACAAACGCTTTCCCCAGTGAATTACTTAGCAAAAATTTATTACGAAACTCACGAAAGCTTTGCACCTCAGGCGCCATGTCGCTGCCAAAGGCCGCCGTCGCGATAAAACAGTGTTTGTCATCAAGAAGGCCAATCACTTCCGTGGGTGTTGTACAAAGTTCGGCCGCCGTTACCGGAGAACCCGAAACCCCAGGGAGTGGTGTAAAATAAGAAATAATCCCCGTCGCGTCTTGATTTGCCATCACCATGCAGTAACGGACGTTGTTGGAAAGACCTGTGATTCGGTTGTCTGCAACCGGGGGACTTGCGGCTTTATTAACACCGACAGAGAAGTATCCCGAAGCATTACTCAATCTTGCCAAAGTTGTATTATCGTCTTCCCCTGAAAGTTGTTCTTCATAGAAAAACGCCACATTGGTGTACTCAATGCCCGAAGAAGGCGACGCCGGATAGCCTGGCGCTACGACAAGGTTGTCGGCATATATTTTCCCATCCCCCGGAAACACTTCAAAATGACAAAAGCCAATATTCCCTGTGGCATCTGCGGTATTGCAATCAGTATAAAACCAATCACTGCCATCTGTGGCAGCGACCCGCCCGGCAATTTTAAAAGTCATGGAATCCGAGGTGGTGGAGCCTCCACTAGAAACATCAAGACCGATCGTCATGTCTCCGGCAAAACTTCCGCCTGAACAGTCGGTGCTTTTACCAAAAGCATTACAGATTTCTCCCCACGTAATCTGAGTATTTAGAATACCATCCGCAAATGTCTGAGCCGTATTCAAAGAAATCTTATTGTCATTGATTTTAACAAACGCGTTCGCCGCACTAGCCCCCGTATTTGTCGACTGAAGCCGAACGATCACAGGCAAACTGGGGTAGGCATTTCGTTTATTGCAGGTCCAAAGCTTCGAGCCAGAATTATCTGCTCCGGTACAGCTATCACAGGTGCTCGTACCATCCCCCACGCACCCCGTGGTGAATCCCCCATAGATCACAGGCTTTGTCGCAGTCGAAAGATCCTGGGCCGAATCCCCTGAGATGGAAATCAAAGTCATCGTTGCTTCAGCTTGAAGCGAACAAAATAACAACACAGTCGTGGCTAAAAGGTTCCAAAGACTCATCATCTCATCGAACCATGCCAAGGTCCGGATGTCAAAAAATGGAACTGCTCCGGACCTTTGTCAGAGGGAGCGGCGAACACAGAACCCTTTTTCTGTTTTAGTTAAAAAAGATCTTCTCGGCGATTTGAATGCCGTTCAATGCGGCACCCTTGCGGATATTATCGGAAACAACCCACATCAGCCACATTTTTGGATTTTCGGGATCTCGGTGAATGCGTCCCACATAAACGGGATCCTTTCCCGAAACATCGC
>JAHRXB010000187.1 GCA_019104905.1 Bdellovibrio sp. | reverse complement strand
TTCTTTGCTGATCCAATAAGAGATATAAAACCAACCAAACACCCCCCATCCAATAAACAACGCCGGACACGCCGATGAGGTGAACCGTTGGGTCGTAAGTCAGCAAAACAATGGCGTTCGTAAAGCCGCCAAATATCAGGGCTGAAAGTGGAAAAACCACAACGCCGAAATAGCCCGACAAAAAATATCCGAAAATAAAAAAGAGAAATGAATTGGAGGTAAGATGTCCAAGGTCTGCGTGGGCGAACAAGGTCGTCCAAAGTCTCCAAAACTCGTAATGCGAAAAGACAGTTTGGCGGGATGCGGGCATCCACGAGGCCGCACGAAGGCCATCGAGCCAATAAAGACCACTTCCCAACAAAAGAGAAATAGCTGACCACGTAGCAATATACCATGCTCGAGCGGATGGCTTCTTCGTGAGCCATGTCGCGCGAACAATTCGCCAAGATCGCGTTGACGGCTCCATGAAGCCTCCCGTTCAAAAGTTTGTGTTCTAAACAGGAGATGTCAAGATCTAGGCAAGTTTGTTATCTGTGATTTCTTTTAAAGGTGCTGCCTCTGGACGCAGTTCCTTCTCTACATAGAAAAGGCCCTCGTTGTCCGTGGTTTTACTTAAAGTCTCTTCAGACTTTGTCTGATCACCTTCCCGAGCCACCGATTTCGGATTACTGAAGAACTTCTGATTGAGATCTTCAATCACTTTCAGCTTCTTCACTTCCGCAGGATTCTTGTAAACTGGAGATTCATTGACCTCAGGAATAACACCCGTCTGTCGCATTTCTTCAAGCTGTTTGCTCAGCGTGATGCGATCGCCTAAAGAGTTTTTCCCCATCGGCCTTCCTAGAGCGGGAGCTCCGGGGCGAGCGGGCTGCGCGGCGGCCACTTCGGCCACTCGAGTTCGCGGGCTTGACGGAAGAATGCCACTGATCTTTTCCATTCCACACCTCCGTGTGTGTTTTGTAGAAAGCCATCCTGGCTCTCTAGGAAATGTATCGGAATAAAACGTTCAAACTTGAGACAAAGGGGGGAAAACTAGAATTAGGTCCAGGAGAAGAAATGCCAGGGACTGGCGGGGTGCCCGAGAAGTTTTTCGCAAATAGCC
This sequence comes from Bdellovibrio sp., assembly GCA_019104905.1. Lineage (GTDB taxonomy): Bacteria > Bdellovibrionota > Bdellovibrionia > Bdellovibrionales > Bdellovibrionaceae > Bdellovibrio. The sequence continues at coordinate 25,769 of JAHRXB010000187.1, read as the reverse complement.
TTCACTTGAGGATCATCCCCTCCCGACCAAAAGGTTCGACCAATTAAAAAGCTCTGTGAAAACTCCATCCAAGAATCAAAGCGTCCCTCAATCAAAGGCGCTAACTTCAAGATCTCGGCCCAGGCCTCTAAATCAGTGAGGTAACCTGCCACGTAACTTAAACGAACAAGATGAACGTAACGAGCGGCATCCCAAGCCAGAATGCTCGAATCCTTGAGATAACGATTGGTTTTCTGAATCCACTGGGCAAGTTTGCGATAGTCTTCATCGCTCATTTGTAACTCTTGCCCCTCCTCCAGATCAAAAGCGAAAATCTGCTTAAAACGACTCAAGGAAGCCGCATCCACAGTTCCCTCTGCCGGCAGACAAGATTTTAAAACATTGAACTTAGTGCGGTGCCCTTGAACGCGAATATTTTCTAAATTTTTCAGGGCAGTGGCTTTATCCCGAACACCCCAGAACTCTTCGAGAATGCCAATGCAGTCAATTTTGATATCTGGGCCGTAGTTCATATCTAAACGAAAAAAGTACTCGCCAATTTCGTCCAGAACCTGTGCCTTGATATCCTCGGGGAGCTCCTTGCCGTCTTCAAGATCAGACCCAATAACTTGAAACAGCTCATCAAGAACTTGATTTTCTTCAATAAAAACAGCACCCAGGCACATCACCTTCTTTTCAAGATCTGTCTCGGGCAGAATACGCTGCATGAAGTCTCCTTTCCTCTATTCAATTACTTTTCTGGTGCGGATTCAATATGATAATTCTGATCTTCGAAAGCCGCCTTTGCTGAGGTTCTTTTGAGGTCCTAGGGAAGGATTTCTTTGGGGATGTTGAAAAAGTTTTTATTGGGCTTGGTGGCTCTTTTTTTAATTTTGATGGGATCTTTGATTCTGATCATGGGGTATGTTTTTAACAATCCCGATACGGTTTTTCATGCCTTTAACTCTGTGACAGAAAAGTTTATGCAGGGACAAAAATACGAAGAGGCTGAAGAGTTTTTTCTTCAAGGGATTGAGACTCTTCGTTTTTCTTCTCGTCGAGTTGACGTTCATGTCAAAACTTTTTCTGAAAGAAATCTCAAGGTGGTTCTGCATGGGAAGGTTCCTCGCTTTGAAAGTGGCCCCTTCATTTTGCAAACAGTCGACAAAGACAATTTGAATATCGAATTTCAAGAACCTCTGGCCAGTCACTGGATTGAAATGAATGTTAACGGCGAAGAAACGACCCAAGCCTCGGACGCGCAGTTAGTGGCTGATATTTATGTCCCCGAATCCTATAAAGGACGCCTCCTCATTGAGACTCGCCAGGGGCATGTGCAGCTACAACTGCCCACAAAAAATCTTTATGAAGTGGATTTACAATCTGTTTCAGGGAAAATTCAGAACAACTTAAATCAAAAACCCACTTCCGAGATTCTTCCTCAAGAAGTGGGTCATATTAAAGTTCAAACTATCGAGGGTTCCATCACCGTGGAGCCTCAAGATTAGGATTTCTTCAAATCCTCTAGATGTTTTTCAGCCAAGGAGCTAAGACGAACTCCCACCTCTGCCAACTGATCGCGGTTCACCTCACTGGGGCAATCCGCCATAAGATCTGTGGCCTTCGCCGTTTTCGGGAAAGCAATCACTTCGCGAATCGCATCTGTTTCACAAAGAAGCATCACCAAGCGATCCATACCCCAAGCAATACCACCGTGAGGAGGTGTTCCGTACTTTAGAGCCTCCAAGAAGAAACCAAACTTGTGTTGTGTTTCTTGTTCACTCATTCCCAATAGACGGAACATCGCTTGTTGGATTTCATTGCGATAGATACGGATACTTCCGCCACCCATCTCGTAGCCATTACAAACAAGGTCATACGCTTTCGCCAACATCTTGCCGTAAGCCGCTTCGTTATTGTTAATAAGATCCTGAGCGAACTCATCTTTCGGAGACGTAAACGGATGATGGCGGGCCACCCAACGTTTTTCGTCTGGAGAGTACTCTAACAATGGGAAATCCACGACCCACAAAAATTTGTATTTGCTGGTATCGATCAGGCCCAACTCACGACCTAAATGCAACCGCAACGTCGAAAGGGAGGCGCAGGCCGTATCGAAATCATCCGCTACGATCAAGGCACAATCTCCGCTCTCAGCTCCTACGGCCTTGAACATCTCGGCCAATTTTTCAGGACTAAAGAACTTCGATACCGGCGAAGAGAGGGATCCATCGGCTTCAGACTTAATCCACACAAGTCCTTTAGCTCCCGCACGCTTGGCCATATCGGTCAGTTTATCGAACTGACCACGGGAGTAAGCTCCCCCTTTGGGAACCGCGATTCCACGCACAATTCCGCCGCGAGAAAGAACGTCATCAAAAACCTTAAAGCCAGAGCCTGTGACAACAGACTTCAGATCTTTGATTTCCATGCCAAAGCGAGTGTCCGGTTTGTCGATACCATAACGATCCATCGCCTCTTGATAGGTCATGCGCGGAATCTCGCCGACATCAATGCCCTTCACCTCTTTCCAGATGGTCCGAAGAAGCTTTTCATTCATTTGCATGATGTCTTCTTGGTCGATGAAAGACATCTCCATGTCGATCTGAGAAAACTCTGGCTGTCGGTCCGCGCGCAAATCTTCGTCACGGAAACAGCGCGCCAGTTGGAAATAGCGATCATAACCTGAAATCATCAAAAGCTGTTTCAAGGTTTGCGGCGATTGTGGCAACGCATAGAAATGACCTGGGTTCACGCGGGAAGGAACCAAATAGTCACGAGCGCCCTCAGGAGTGGATTTGTACAGAATGGGAGTTTCCACTTCGATGAATCCATTTTCCGACAAGAAACGACGAACCAATTGCGCCACCTTATGGCGAGTCATCAAATGGTTGGTCAAACGTGGAGAACGAAGATCCAAGTAGCGGTACTTCAGACGCAAAGACTCATTCACGTTTTGATCGTCCACTTGAAATGGCGGCACCGCAGATTCATTGAGAATCTCACAACGAGTGGCTTCGATTTCAATCTCACCTGTTTTGATCTTCGCGTTCTTCATCCCGTCCGGACGAGCACGTACGATCCCTTCCACCGCAAGGACAAATTCGCCACGCAAGTTTTTGGCAGAGGAGGTCTCGGCTTTATTTGGGTCCAATACAACCTGAACAATTCCTTCGCGGTCGCGAAGATCGATAAATACAAGACTTCCGTGATCGCGGCGGACATCCACCCATCCCATCACGACAACCTTTTGACCGGCTTGAGGAAGACCTAGACTTCCGCAATAATTTGTTCTTTTCAGCTCTTTTACAAACTTCATGGACGATACCTTTTTTGAAGGGAAACTTCAGAATAAAAACTAGATCCAGACTTGCATATTGTCTGCAGGCAGTCAAAAAGCATCTTATTATCCCTCCCAAAATCAAGTCTTATAAGACGTCGATTTCTAAGGGCTTTGTTTTTGAATCCGTCCAACGATATACTCAGAATCTGAACAGCTCAAAGAAGGACATTGCCATGCCGAAATTCACGATTGATCACCAAAGCAGCCACGCACCCGAAGAGGCCTATCGTAAAATTAAAGAATTCCTTTCAAATGATCAGGATATTCGACGCTTTGACCCAAAGCTTCAATGCCTCTTTAACGACGGATCCAAGAGCGCGGCCTTGATGGGAGCCCAGTTTAAGGCCGATATGGCCGTGGCCGCCGCTGGCGCAGGAAGTAAAGTCTCTGTCACAGTTGATCTGCCGTTGATGCTGACTCCGTTCAAAGGTAAAGTCCAAGAAACTTTGCAAAGAAAGCTAGCGAAGTATTTAGGCTAGAAAGTCTTATGGCAAAATTGAAGGCAAAAAACTCTACCACACCCCAAAAAGGGAAAACGACGAAGAAAGTTGCTAAAAAGGTAACTTCCAAAAAAGTCGCGTCTTCTTCCAAGAAGAAAGTGGAACCCAAAAGTGTTGTTGCCGAACTCGTCGAAGATCAATCCCAGGAGGACCTAAGTCCCTCCGCGGAGGCCGAGAAGGCCTATGCCGTTCCCTCAGGTGATTTTGACATTGAAGAGCCACTTGAAGACTCTAAGGCGCTGGCCGTTAGCGAACCCACCAAGGCGATCACCTCAGCGGACCCCTTGGTCATGTACCTGAATGAAATTCGTCGCTATAAGGTTTTGACCAAAGAAGAAGAAACCAATCTTGCAAAAAAGTACTTTGAATCCAAAGACCCCGAGGCGGCTCAAGCCCTGGTGAAAGCCAATCTTCGTTTTGTCGTCAAAGTTGCCGCTGAGTACTCGAAGTTTGGCGCCAAGATGATTGACCTTATTCAAGAGGGCAACGTCGGACTGATGCATGCCGTGCGAGAGTTTAATCCCTACAAAGGGGCTCGCCTGATCACCTATGCCGTGTGGTGGATTCGCGGATACATTCAAGAGTTTTTGATGCGCCAGTATTCCATGGTGCGCATCGGGACCACGCAAAATCAAAGACGCCTCTTTTATCAGCTGCAAAAAGAGAAAGAGGCCCTGGATGCCATGGGAATTGAACCCAATGCGGCGTTAATCAGCAGCCGTTTAGGGATCCCCGAAGATGAAGTTCGTGATATGGCGATGCGTATGTCAGGTCGGGATGTAAGCCTGGATCGCCCTGTCGATGAAGACTCGGGAACCAGTCTTGGGGACTTACAGAAGAACGTCAACGATCAACCGTTAGATGAAGTTCTGGCCCGAGAAGAGCAACTTGAAATTCTCAAAAAGAAAATTGAAGAAATTCGCCCCGAACTTTCGGATCGAGAGAAGATTATTCTTGATGAACGTATTCTGAATGATGATCCCTTAACCCTTCAAGAAATCGGTGAAAAATACGGCATCACTCGCGAAGCGGTCCGTCAGATGGAGGCTCGTCTGATGAAAAAGATTAAGTCAAAAATGGAAGAGGATCTCTCCGAATAGCCGGCGGCAAAAAAACAAAGGGCTCTGATCTTCATCAAAGCCCCTTTTCACTACCCAATTTATATTTGTCTTGTCTTACGCGATCTCTAGTTCCCCGGCACCAATCGTTGCTGCTAGTTTTGCGCGCAAACGAGTTACCGCCTGAGCATGCAACTGAGATACACGCGACTCCGTCACTCGCAGAACTTGCCCGATCTCTTTCAGATTCAGATCTTCATAGTAATACAGAGAAAGAACCAATCTTTGTCTTTCAGGAAGCTCTTCGATCGCTTGAGCGACAACTTCTTTGATATTTTTAACATTTAGCTGGTTGAACGGACTGTTGGTACGTGAACCTTCTAAGATATCCATGATCGATTTTTTATCGGTATTACTGAAGGTCGTTGCCTGATCAATCGGCAAAAGACTGACCGGACGAACTTGATTTACAAGATCATGAAATTCATCAATTGAGACATTCAAACACTTAGCAACTTCTTCATCTGTCGGCGCGCGCCCCAAGTCGGCCTCTAGCTGCACCATTGTTTTATCGAGAAGTTTCGCTTTGTCGCGAATTGAACGCGGCACCCAGTCCTGAGCGCGCAGTTCATCCAGGATGGCACCACGAATACGGAATTCCGCATAGGTTTTAAACTTATTATCACGGGTGGAATCGTACTTCTCAATCGCATCCATCAAACCGATGACACCGGCGGAGATCAAGTCATCCAATTCAATATTTGAGGGAAGTCGCACGGCAATCTTCTGCGCAATGAATTTAATCAATGGCGCGTACTCTTTAATGAGATCATCTTTTTGATTAGCAGCAAGCTTACGTGGCTCTTCTTTATACTTCTTCAACAATGCCGCATTTTTCCCCATGTTTTTCCCTCTTGAAGTCTATGTTATCAAACAGGCTCGTGAGCTGAAAGTCCAATTCTCTCAGATTTTCTTATGCAAACCCAACGACCTGATCCCAGAACATCTGCATTCCACCGGTGCTTTCAATCTGTTTGGCAGACTTTTCGATCTGATTACAAATCTGACGAATCGCCTTAGACGATTCCGCCCCCACATCGTGTCTCACGATGAGACGCTGCATTTGATTTGCTTTTCGCAAAACCACGTCATTGGGAATGGAACCCCAGTAGTCCAGACCTATGTATAGAAACTTGTTTACGACATCATTGAATCGTTGGTAAAGCCCCAACCCCTCTTGTTCATCCCGCACTTGATTGCAGATGATCGAGAAATGATTCACCTTGTAGTTCTTATTCAAAACTTTGATTAAAGCGTAAGCATCAGCAAAACTTGCGGGGTCTGGTGTTATGATCACAGACACGGTTTGAGCGGCCGAATTTAAGAACAGAACGTTTTCAGCGATCCCCGGTGCCGTATCAATCAGAAGATAATCAAAACCCAAGGGCAGTGAACTCACCGCCTCCACCATCGCTCTTCGTTCAAAGTGATTCATGTGGTTGAATTCAACAACTCCACTTCCGCCAGGAATAAGAAAAACATCTTTGGACACCTCCACTAAAATGTCTTTCATTTCTTTGCGGCCCGCCAAAATATCGTGAATATTGCCATTGGTTTTAACACCAAAAAGAATATCCACATTGGCCATCCCAAGATCTCCGTCAAGAATGAGAACTTTCTTGCCCTTCTGCGCTAGCGTGAGAGCAAGGTTCGCAACCACGGTGGTTTTACCAACGCCTCCCTTGCCAGAGGTGATGCTAATGGTTCTGGTGCGATACATATCAAAGGCATTCATATTTCTCATACGGCTTCAGAATCCTGTTGTTTGAATTTTGTAATTTTAAAAATCAGATCCAAAAGACGCTCTTTGGTTGCAAACTCAAAGTCTTCAGGCACACGCGGCCCAATGCCAAAAGAATGCAAAGGCACATCAAAACGTTTCATAAAGTTGTAAATGGTGCCGTGTTGTGTGGACTCATCTAACGAGCTAAAGACCACATCCTTATAACCCAGTACGGAGTATCGACGTCCCAGCTCTGTCGCATCCCCGTCCTTGGCATTTGTGGAAAGAACCAAGTGAATATTGGGATTCAAAGCTGCTGGCGGCAAAAGACTCTTGAGCATTTGAATTTCTTCGTTGCTCTTCAAACTCAAGCCTGTGTAATCGACAAGAACACAGTCTACATTGGCAAGGTACCGCATCAAATTTGTCCAGTCGTTCTGAGAACGAATCACTGAAAAGGGGACATTTAAAATCTGAGCGTAAATCTTCATCTGATCGGCCGCGCCGACCTTGAAGGTGTCGGTGGTGAAAAGAGCGATCTTCTTTCCTTCACGAACGACCATCTGACTGGCCATCTTAATCAAAGCCGATGTTTTGCCGCTACCGGCAGGGCCCACAAAACAATGGATCTTTCCTTGAGTGGGATTGTTGGAGACTTTTGTGGAGTCCAACACGTATCGTGCCACCCAGGCCTCTACCAAAGAACGATTCTTTAATTTCAAGGCCGGAAGAGTTTCCTGCGCCGTAGTTAGAATTTCTGCGGCGATCTCTGGAGCCATACCCGCGCTGGTCAGCTTTTCAAAAACGAAACTAAGATCATAAGAAATTCCATAATCTGCGCCAGGATGTGTTCCTACAAAACTTTGCGGCATTTGTTGGAACTGAGAAATCACCTGCTTCAAGTTGGCAATTTCATTCTTGAGCGCAACAACCTCAGGGCTTTCTGTCGGAGGGCCCGCCTTCACGACAGGTGCAACCTTCTTCGGAGCGGATCTGGCAAATGTTTCTTCTTGTTCCTGAAATGCATTCAAAGCTCTTTGCGCCGCTGAACGAACTCTTTCCTCCGCGACCTGTTTTTGTCGGGAAATTTCAGCTTCATCTTCAATATCGATATAACGACGCTGTGTAATGGGCGCCGGGGCTTGCGTCTTTTGCACGTGTTTTTCCACCATCTTGTGGATCAACTCTTTTTGCTGACGAGCCGGGCTTCTTAAGAATTTTTCACGGTCTTGCTCTCGCAGTCTGGACTCTGCGAATTTCTTCTTTTGCAGTGTCTCTTCGGAAACAGCGGCTGTGATTTCCACGCTGCCTTCTCCGACAAGTCCGAAACTCTTGTTGTTGTCGCGAGCAGAAAGGATGATGGCATCGGGCCCCAACTGGGTCTTCACCATTTCCAAGGCTTCTTTCATGGTACGTGCTTCAAATTTCTTAACCTGCATGGCTCATCTCCACGAGTGCAACCGATTGAACATCTGCGTCTGACGTCAACTCGTTGTGCGAAAGCACCACAAGCTGAGGAATAAATCGGGACGTAAGTTTATATAAATGACGGCGCGAGGTCGGGCTGGTCAGCAAAATGGGCTGACTGGCCACTTCGGGATGATTTTCCACGGTCCGCGCAATTTCATTGATCAGACGATGGGCCGTTGTCGGGTCCATCACCAACTGAACCCCTTGCTCTGTTTGCAACAAAGAGTTCGCGATCATTTCTTCAATCACAGGATGAAGTGTCATGACTGGAATGTTGCCCTGCTCGGTGGTGTACTTCGCAGTTATTCCTCGAGCCAAACCACGACGAACTTGCTCAGTAAGGACTTCGATATCTTTATTGCGAGGAGCCTCATCCGCCAAAGTTTCAAAGATGGTGAGAAGATCACGAATTGAAACTTGCTCTTTCAACAAGCTTTGCAACACACGCACCACGGATCCCAATGGTAAAAGATCTGGAATAAGTTCTTCCACCACTTTAGGATGGGATTTCTTGAAGTTCTCGATAAGAGTTGAAGCCTCTTGACGGCCCAACAGCTCATGAGCGTGGGAGCGAATAATTTCAGTAAGATGTGTCGCCATGACCGTCGGAAGATCCACCACAGTGTAACCCGCGATTTCCGCATCTTCTTTACGAGCTGGAGAAATCCAAAGAGCATCCAAACCAAAGGCAGGCTCTTTGGTCGCAATCCCTTCAATGCGTTCCGCCACATTACCAGGATCCATCGCGAGCATCGCCTCAGGACGAAGAACTCCACCGCCCACTCGATTTCCTTTAATGAGAACGCGATACTCGCCCGGAGCCAACTGCAAGTTATCCCGAATATGAATACTTGGAACAACGATCCCCAGATCCAAGGCAAATTGCTTACGAATGCTGACAATACGCTCTAACAAGTCACCGCTTTGATCCGATTCAACAATGTTGATAAGACCATAGCCCACCTCAAGCTCAACCATGTCCAACGGCAACATCGTTTCGATATTCTCTTTTTTGGGTACATTGAGACTTGCTTCGGATTCCTTTTTCTCGGCTTGAGCTCTTTCATCGCGAGCTTTATTGATAACCCAAGCCGTGCCACACAAAAGACCTCCCATCAAAAGAAACGGAAGCGTCGGAAGACCCGGGACCAACCCCAACATAATCAAAACACCGCCCGAGATCATGACGGCACGAGGTTTAACAAAAAGTTGTCCCGTGACTTCCTGACCGACATCCTTATCGGAATTCGAAGTACGAGTGACGATGATACCGGCCGCCGTTGAAATCACAAGAGCGGGAATCTGAGCCAGCAAACCGTCACCAATCGTCAACATGGTGTAGTATTTCGCCGCCGTTCCGACATCAAGGCCCTTTTGAATAACCCCAATCGCCAAACCACCCAGAATATTAATCATGGTGATGATGATACCGGCAATGGCATCACCACGAACGAACTTGGAGGCACCATCCATCGCTCCGTAGAAATCCGCTTCGCCTTCAATTTGCTTACGGCGTTTGCGAGCTTCGGCTTCGGTAATGTGCCCTGAGTTCAATTCGGCATCAATGGACATCTGCTTACCAGGCATCGCATCCAAGGTGAAGCGGGCGGCAACCTCTGCCACGCGGCCCGAACCTTTGGTGATAACCATGAAGTTGATAACCATCAAGATAATGAACATCACAAAACCGATAACGTAGTTACCGCCGACAACGAAGTTCGCAAAAGAGGCGATAACATCACCGGCCGCCTTTTCCCCTTCATGTCCATGAGTCAAAATCAAACGTGTTGTCGCCACGTTCAAACCCAAACGGAACAACGTCGTCATCAAAAGCAACGCCGGGAACGACGTGAAATCAAGAGCGCGATCCGTATAGATGCTCACCAATAGAATCAAAACGCTGATGGCCAACGAGAAGGTTAAAGAGATATCGAGCATAAACGGAGGCAATGGGATGATCATCACCGCCAAAATTGTCAACAATCCGAATGCAATCACAAGATCCGTATTCTTGGTGAACTTTTCGAATCTCTTTAAGAATTGAAACACCTGATCCATTATCTCTTCTTCCTACGCAAACGATAAACATACGACAACACCTCTGCCACAGCGACAAAGAGTTCCCGAGGAATAACTTGTCCAATTTTCAAAGTCTTAAAGATCGTCCGCGCCAGAGGCTTATTTTCCACAATAGGAATATTGTGCTGGCGACCGATCTCTTTAATCTTCTCAGCCACATGATCCGCGCCCATGGCGATCAACTGTGGAGCCGGAAGGTTGTCCGTGTATTTGAGTACAACAGCAATGTGAGTGGGGTTGGTGATAATCACATCCGCTTTAGGAACTTCCGCCATCATCCGCTTGCTCGCCATCTCCCTTTGGATACGACGAATGCGTGATTTGATCATGGGATCACCCTCACGCTGCTTGTGTTCCTCTTTGACCTCTTGTTTGGTCATCATCATCTTCTTTTCAAGATCCCAGCGCTGATAAAAGTAGTCAGCAGCGGCAATAACAAACATGACCGCTCCAACACCGCCCAGAAGCTTCACCACTACAGTTCCCAGATACACGATAATTTGCTCTATCGAAAAGGTGATCATGTAAGGAACTTGTTTAACTTCACCGCGCAAAAGAAAATAGAGAACAAGTCCGATCGCACCCATTTTAAGAATTGATTTAATGGCTTCGACCACCGCCCGTAAGCTGAAAACCCGTTTAAACCCTTCGACGGGATTGAGCTTTTCAAAATTAGGCTCCAAAGCGTCCTCCACTTGGAGGAATCCTACCTGCATCAAAGACGAAGCGGCCCCGAGAAGCCCCGCAATTCCCATGACTGGAGTAATTAGAATGAGAGCTTTTTCAGCACAAAAACGAAGGGCCTCCGTGAAGTTTCCCTCACGCACGAGCACTACCATATCTTGTCCAAAGGAGTACTGAAAGACTTCGAAGATATTTTTGAAGAAAAAGCGACCCAATGCATACACGCCACCCGCCGCCGCCAATAACAATATTGCCGACGCGAGTTCTTTTGTATGCGCAACGTTCCCTTTTTTGCGAAACTCTTCCCGTCTCGCATCCGTTGCCTGTTCGGTCTTTTCGCCGTTTTCCTCAGCCATTGAGTTCCTTCCTAGAACTTAAAAGCAACCTACCCCGACACTGCCAGGGTACAGACCTATCTATAAGTGTTTCATCACCGCAAACAGTTTGGTAGCAGTGATTTCAACTAGACCATTCATTTCCAGCACCAGAAGCGGAAGACAGAGGAATACCACTGTCATTCCCAACATAATTGTGACCGGCATACTCGTCACCAGGACGTTGATCTGGGGCACAGCTCTTCCCAAAATCCCCATAGCCAGATTCACCAATAAAATCGCCACTAAAACTGGCGCACACATCTTAATGGCCATGATCATCACACTTTGACCGTAAACGGCCATTTCAGCGAAAGGCCCCACATTCAAAGTCATGGAACTTACAGGCACAAGTTCATAACTTTGCGCTATTGCACTGAGAAGCATGTGGTGCCCATTGATCGCCAGGAAAACCAATGTTCCGATTGTAGAATAGAATTGATCAATCGTATTTCCATGGCTTCCTAACATCGGATTGTAAAGCTGAGAAGCACTCAAACCGACCGAGATTGACACCAAATCCCCTGTCATTGTGACCACAAAGAAGAACAAGCGGGTTAAAAATCCCAAGGACAATCCTACAATCAATTCTCGGACCGCTAAGCCGATGATTTCATTAGAAATTAGTTGGTAGTCGACACTGCCAACTTTCACCACAGGAAACAGCACCACACTGAGAACCAAGGACAATAAAACCTTTACAGGGGTGTTGATTGTCGGAGATCCAAAGACCGCGGAGGACACGACAAAGGCAATCATGCGCAGAAAGATCAACGCAAAAAGAAGAATCTGTGCCTCTGTCATTGAGCTCCAGTTAATCACGCCTTTATTCCCTCACCATCACCGCAATATTTTCAAAAAGATTCACGGTATAAGTACTCATCACATCCATCATCCACGGTCCCGCGAGCACAAAGACCAGAGCCACCACGATCATCTTGGGAATAAATGTCAGAGTCGCCTCATTGATTTGAGTCAGGGCCTGAAAAATACTGACGGCCAAACCCACTACCAACGTGCTCACCAAAAGAGGTGCTGCCAGCATCGCCGTGGTTCTTAAAGCATCTTGTCCAAGTCGAATTACTAATTCTTCTGTCATCTTTCACCTCACCCAAAACTCTTGACCATAGAACCGATGAGAAGACCCCATCCATCCACCAAGACAAAGAGCATGATCTTAAAGGGTAACGAAATAACTACAGGGGGAAGCATCATCATCCCCATCGCCATCAAAACACTGGCCGCGACAATGTCGATCACCAGAAAAGGCAGGAAGATAATAAAGCCAATTTGAAAAGCGGTTTTAAGTTCAGACACCACAAAGGCCGGAACTAAAACCATCGTGGGCACATCGGCGCGCGTTTTAGGTTTATCTACTTTTGAGAGTTTAATAAAAAGCGCTAAATCCGAATCCCGAGTCTGACTGAACATGAATTTACGAAGCGGAGCCAGTGTATTTTCAATCGCCGCGTCCTGAGAGATTTTTCCCGCCATATAGGGTTGAATCCCATTCTTGTTCATTTCATTAAAAGCCGGTTGCATTACAAAAAAGGTGAGGAATAACGCCAAACCAACCAACAGTTGGTTGGGAGGCATTTGCTGCACACCCATGGCCTGTCTCAAAAACGAGAACACAATAATAATACGAGTAAAGCCTGTCATCATGATCAGAATCGCCGGTGCCAAAGTCAGCACCGTCATGATCAAGATCAACTTCACGGCATTCACAACTTCGTTAGGATTGTCCGTGGTTTTAAAGCCAAGATTCACGGTTGGCAAAGTCACTTGCGCAAACGCACTGGAACTTATCAAAAGTATCAGAGGCAATAAAAGAAGACTGCAAAGAGTCCAGTTTGTCTTTCTCACTGAAGAGACCTCATCCCTTTAAGACGTTTAGAAACAATATCTTTAATGCCACTGATGGCGAACTCTTCGTCAGAATCCAATTCTCGAGCCGCTTTTTTACGTGGAGCTGGCACGTCTTCTTCGTCGTTCCCAGAAAAGTCCGCCTTGGTGCCTAAGCCCCCTAGAACATTTCCGAAATTTTGAGGTGCCTCTTCAGGCACTTCATCATCCAAAAGCGATAAGGCTTTGATCATTGTGATGTTATGATCGGTCACACCAATCAAAATGGACTCTCCTGCCACACGAACAATAGCCAAACTCTTTTTAGGTCCCAAATAGTGTTGTTGAAGAACCTTGATTTGGGTTTGATGTTTGGAAGCTTTCGGAATGGAATACTTACGGAGGAAGAAGTAAGCCCCAGTTCCAACAAGTCCCAAAATCGACAAGGTGAAAAGAATACGGAAAACACCACTGCCTTCGCTGGCAGCCTTCTTATTCGCATCTAGATTCAGAGGAATCTCGGACTCTTTGCGAGTATCTACTTTGCTTTTCTCGGCCACGACCCCTTCGGAGCTGACCGCCGGCACTCCTTCCGCAACAACGCTGTCCGCATTTGTCGCAGGAGCGACTGCCGTTTCCTCAGCCGCTTGGGCAGAGACTGAAACCACAAAGATGAGAGAAAGCAACCAACGCATCTTAAACCTCTTATCTGAGCTGTTCTACGCGCTCAGCTGGAGAAATAATATCTGTCAAACGCACACCGAACTTTTCATTGACCACGACGGCTTCTCCGCGGGCGATCAACTTATCATTCACATAAACTTCCATGGGCTCACCGGCCAACTTGTTGAGCTCGATGACACTGCCTTGAGTGAGATTCAAAAGCTCGCTCACGGGCATCTTCGTGCGACCCAACTCCACAGAAACTTTCAGTGGGATGTCTAAAATTAAATTCAAGTTTCTATCATGCTGACTTGGCGTCTCTACGGCTTTCTTACTTCCTTCCGCAACCATCCCTGCCGCTTCCGCCACGAGTTGGTCTGCCAAGTTGTCCAAATTATCGTCAGTCATTCATCCCCCTACTTTTGCTACTTCTGCACCGGTCGAGTCACTTGGACCGCCACAGTTCCATGATGTATTCCGTAATAACCTTTAAATTTCTTAACACCCTCAACATTGACGTCAAATTCTCCAGAGGCGTCTTGATCCAACGGAATCACGTCACCTACTTTGAGATTCATCATGTCTTTGAGTTTTATTTCGGTCTCGCCTAAGTTCACTTTGATTTCCATATCAGTTTCAAGAAGTTGTTCTTGAATAATAGAAGTCCAAAGTTTTTTATCCGTCTGATCGGATTCCACCTGGAAACCCGTTGAAAGTTTTTGTTTGATCGGCTCGATGGTCGCATAGGGAATTACGATGGAAATCGTACCCGTCGCATTTTCAAGCTCCACGTCGAATGTCGACGCAATGACCACGTCTGTCGGAGGCACAATCCCCACGAATTGAGGATTCACTTCGGTACGCACAAAAGAACAACCGATTTTCTCAATGGAAGCCCAGGCCATCTCCAAATCATTGATGGCAAGTCCCACAACCTTTTGTACGATCGAAAGCTCAATCGGTGTAAAGTCTTTCCCGTCAATTTTAGTATAAGGGCGATCCGCACCACCAAAAAAACTATCTACCAACGCATAAGCCAATTTACTTTCAATAACGAACAAAGCCGAACCACGTAAGTTCCCGAAACGAAGAACACTCATGCACGTCGGCATTGGCAATGTATTGATGAACTCGCCAAATTTCAAAAATTCAGTCGAGGTCAAGGTGATCGAGGCAATTTTACGAAGTGCCGAAGACAATGAAACACGGAAAGCTCGCATGAACTTCTCGTAGATCACTTCTAACTGAGGAAGACGTCCCCGGATGATTCTGTCTTGACTGGTCAGATCGTAAGAAACAATCTTACGCTCGTCCACTTTCCCCACAGAGGCCGTCGCCTCGGGCTTGCTTGTCTCCGACGTTGCCACATCCCCATCGGAGACCGCAGCTAACAGAGCATCCACTTCACTTTGCGAAAGAACCTGATTCATAGTCCTGCCTTAGTTATAGATAAACTCTGTGAAGAACACGTTCGAGATCTTTCCCTGAACCAGGAAAGAGTTGATCGTGTCCTTGATTTCGTTTCTTAAACTATCTTTACCTTCACGAGATGAAACATCTGCGTAGGTCTTGGAAGAGAGAATAATAATAATGATGTCACGGATTTGCGCTTTACGCTTTTCGATCTCTTCAAGAACGTGGTCGCCCTTAACTTCCAACTCCATGTTAACTTTCGCAACCTGACGCCCCTTCGAGCCTGCCAAATTCACAATAAAAGTTTCAAGAGGCACCACTTTCCCAACGACCTCTTTTTCTTCCGTCGCTTCTTTATGTTGTGCTTCGGCCTCGCCCTTAATGACGTGCTCAATTTTAGGTTCTGCCGCATCTTTTTTGCGTCCTTGATAGAGCATAAAGCCTACGCCGGCCACGACGAGCATATTGATGACCGCCAACGCAATTAATAGTATAGGCTTTTGTCCAGATCCCCCGCTCGGAGCTGATGACACTTCCGCTGCTGCCGCTTTTTCTTCAGCCACTTCATCCTCCATGATGAACGACCACAGAGTGGTCCTTACAAGATTGAAAGCAACTCGGATGCCAACAAGACTCTGGTCCTGCCGAATAAACTGCGGTCCAACATATTTGATTTCAGGCAAATTTTGCCTGTGGGGAAAATGTTTCCTGGGTAAAACTTCTCTGACAGGAGTCAAAGTTTTGGCGCGAAGATTTGACTCTCCCTGCAAAGAAGCGCCTCCTAAAGAGGCAGATCAACAAGCCAAAATGGAGGTTCTTTATGGATAAAGATATGATCCAAGGAAAACTCACTGAACTCTCAGGAGCCCTTAAACAGAATTTCGGCAATTTAAACTTAAGTGAGGACGAGCTAAAAAAAGCCATGACCAGTCCTGATGAGTTCGTCTCTTTAGTTTCTCAAAAAACGGGCCTCCCTAAAGAGGAGACCAGCAAAAAAGTTCATCAGGTGATGGATACGCTCCATATCGACGATGCCATGGCGAAGGGATTTATGGCTAAGATTGGAGACAAAGTTGAAAGCAAGTTTGAGCAAATCAAAAACAAATTTAGTCACTAACCCAGGCGGGGGCTGAAAATGCCCCCTTCCGTCTTCTGACTAGTCTCTAGACAGCTCCCACCACAATTTCTACTCCCTCGAAGATTATAAGAGTTTTGAGAGAGCTCTCGCTCGGCGCGACTCTTGCTCAGAGAGGTAAAAACCTCGAACGGGAGCCTTGAATGAAATCAAAACTGTTTCTCTCTTTCCTTGCCACGGCCACTTTGGGAGCCTTCACTCAAAATGCCATGGCAGACTCAAAAGCCAAAGTCTTTAAAACCTTCGATGGTGCCGCCGTCCATTGCAGTAGATCCATCAAATCAACACCTCTTGCTGGCTCAAAGAATGTTATGGTGGAACTTGTGGGAGAAAAACCTTCTGTGTTGAATCACGAAGCCTCTCTTAAAGTGACACTAGTTAAATGTAATGGAAGTCAATGGACTCTTGATCAGAACCCCTCCCTTGAAACTTACATCATGGAAAATGGCATAAAAGTCGAAGTCCGATATTCTGATTTCGAAGTGCTTCTTGTAAGTAAAGACTTTAAAGTTCTCTCTCAGCAGTCTTTAACAAGCCTGGGTGCTGCCGGAGTTGAACAGATTTCCTCTCTCTTGAATAAAAATCAAGAGAACCCCCAAGACATTGAAGTGATCGTCAGAGCCATAAAGTCTGTAAAGACCTCTAATGGATTTGCTTCAAAAGAAATGGAAAACTTCGGAAGCTTCCGACTTCGTATTGATAAATAGTTCTTTTTTAGGTGATGCAAGCGGATTTGAATGACTTCCGCATAAGATAAAGTGTCCTTACTTGTTGTATGTTAAAAATTTAGGAGTCCTCATGAAACAAATTTTAATTTTGTCGACGTTATTGCTTTCCATGTCGGCCCATGCCGACACTCTAAAATACTCTAATAGTAATGGTTGTGATGTTGAAGTTGAGAATAGAAATAATGGTCAAATTTTTTATGTTTCAAAAGATGGAAAGACCGAGATAGTTGGTCTCACCAAAAATCTTTCGGCAGGTACATTTGCATACTGTGATGATTCGGTTCTTCAAATAAATTCTTTCGTGGGCAGTCAGGGGACCGGAATTATGATGTCATGTAGTGAGCATGTAAACGGACATGCTACAACAAGAGGTCGTGTTGATATTGAAATAATGAATAAAGATCTGGCCAAAATTTCAATTGATGGTCAAGTTAAGGGCCTATTCGGTTGGAAGCAAGACACAAAAATTGTCTGCGATGATCTTGTAAGAAAGTAGTCCTTCTATCGCGCTTAGAGCTCAAACCACCGCTCTCCAAAAGGGCGGTGGTTGAAAATGCAACTTCAACTAACTGTCTTTTTTAACGCTACTGAGTCTCAGCACTCAAATGATTCTGCAATACCTTTTGAAGTTCTCGCACAACGTCGACGTTACCTGCGACAATCGAGTTCTTGTAGGGATTGTATTCATCCCTTCGGTAGGTCTCGACAATGCCACCAGCTTCTTTGACCAGTAAAATTCCTGCAGCCGCATCCCAAGGTTGAATATTTCTTTCCCAATACCCGTCGAAAACACCTCTTGCGACTTGGGTGAGATCATAAGCGGCCGCCCCCGGTCGGCGTACGCCTCGACACTTGCGCACCATTTCGTCAAAAACTTTAAGTTGCTCTGAAATCACATGCTCATGCTCAGCCACAAATCCCGTCGCTAACAAAGCCTTCTTCAGCTCCTTGGTTTTGCTAACACGCAAGGGGCGACCATTGACGAAGGCCCCTTGTCCACGAATGGCCGTGTAGGTCTCTTTCAGGATGGGAACATCAATCACCGCCAACTGAATTTCTCCGTTCATCTCTAGCGCAAGACTGATACAGAAAATCGGAAAGCGATGGATGTAGTTGGTTGTTCCATCCAAAGGATCTAAAATCCAACGTCCCTCTGGGCCTGCTGGCTCTGCCTGGACCTTGGCCCCAGGTGCGTGTTTGGCGGCGAAGGTTTCCTCGCCCAAAAACTCGATAGATGGAAAATTTTTCTTAAGATGCTCCGCAATGACTCTTTCAGATTCTTTGTCTGCCTCGCTGACCAAGCCCGCCTGAAACTTTTCTTCGATATGTTCTAAGTTACCGAAATAATTGAGAAGGACCTCGCGTCCAAGGCTTACCGCTTTGATAGCCTGACCTAAGACTAGCTTCCAATCCATTGAATTTACGCCGTTTTCCATGCTTTTCCTTTTGAGACAGGACTCTCAGATGATTGACCAGTTCCAAGACTTAAAGCTAACATGATTGAAGGGTCAAAGGAAGGACCTTAAACTTAAGAGCTGCTTCCGAAATCTCGGGATGGCAGACAACTCAAGTGAGTTTAAACAATTATGAGGATTGAAAAAATGAGTTCTAAAACGGATGCCGTTGTCAAACTAGCGATAGTTTTCTTTATTTCTTTGCTTTCATTTTCTATCGGCACTTTTGTCGGCAAAAAGTACAGTGACAATCAACATCAGCTTGCAGCCCTTGAGCCTCAAAAGAACACTCACGGCGCAGAACGTGAAGTAGCTTCTGTTCCTGCGACCGAAGGGGAACACAAAGCTGGCGCGATGACTGATGAAGAAATCGCTAAACTTGCGGAAGAATTTGTCGCTGACGAAACGGTTCCCGCAAATACCGAAGAGCAACATGGAGAAACCGCTGCAACGGAAGAAACCACTCCTCATGGTGACGTTGCCGAAGCAAAAACAAAACCCGAGGTCAAAGCGGAAGCTCACAAACCAGCTCCAGCCAAAGACAAATCAGCTCCTGTTACCAAAAATGAAGAACCTCTTTCTGCAGCGAAGAATATCGCAGCTGGAAAAAACCCAACTCCTCATTTAGAGGCAAAAGCCGTTGCAAAAGAAGAGCGCGTACCTTCTTCTTTGCCTAAAGATGTCGCTCAGTTCACAGTCGGCAAGTTCACTGTGCAAGTCGCTTCTTACGCTGACGAAGGTGAAGCTCAGAAAATGGCTTCTGACCTTAAAGGAAAAGGTTACAGCGCTTTTTATGTGCCTGCGAATATCAAAGGTAAAACTTGGTACCGCGTGAGCGTGGGCCAATTTGCGACACAAAAAGAGGCTCAATCCTATCGCACAGAATTTTTAGGTAAAACAAAAATTGAGTCTGCGATCGTCCAAAAGATCACTGAGTAAACTTAAGACAGAACAACTTTCACATCCTAAAAACCCCACGTAAAAAGCGTGGGGTTTTTTTTTATTTCCTTTTCACATCCCGTAGACTCGAACCACAAAAGACCACGCCGGTTCACCTTTGATATCCCGATAAGAAGCCGTCTGACTGCGCAGCAAAAAGGTGTGAGTTGCGGTGTCAGCAATCCACACTCGGACATTTGGATACATTTTGGCAACAACCGGAATTCCTTGAGGTCCCAAGACCAAGGCACGATGAGCTTCCGGACTGATATTCCCGAAAACAATCGACATCACCATATCTTTCGTCGACTGTAGAATTCCAACGTCCCACTCACTGAGTTTCATAAAAACCGGCCCCATATGCGGAGCCAAGAATCCGTCATCCAGAGAATACCAAAGGTCAATCTTCGCAAAATTCAGCTGATAGTCGCGGTTGAGATCCGCCGAAAATTTACGCCAGAAACTCTTGCCAAAATGAAGCCCCGGACTATCCGCAATCAAGGTCTTGTGCGCCGTCGAATTCAAATAAGATTCAATAGTCCGACTGTGAACCAAAGCTCCAATGGCACCAGCGGAAGCTCCCCAGACAGTGACGTCTTTCATATTATGAAAACTCAAGATGTTCTGCTGATGAAGATACTCCAAAGCCTTCGCCACATTTCTGTAGCCTTGATGGTAGAGAGGCAGTTGAGGTTTGTAAGAGGTCACGTGCATTCCCGCGTGAACATCGCCCGTGCAATAAGGAAAGTACAAAGCCGTATGATAGCTCCATGGATTCCCGGCCCCTTCCTCAGCAACAACGCTGGTCTCTGGCATACTTGGCGGCTGAAGGCTGGCAAGCGGACTGCTTCCATAACAAGTCCCTTCGGACCAACAAGCGCCCCCGCTCATGAATTCAACTAAAAGTCTGTCGGCTTGTTTGCGATTCAAAAAAACACTATATGGTTGGCCATTCCCGCAGACGGCATCGGGGATTTCAACTTTCTCCCAATTCCTAGCTTCGACTAAGACTCCCCAAAAACTAAGAACAATTAAAATAGTTTTGAGTGCTTTCATGTCCCCATTTTTAACGAGAGACTTCCAGGAGGAAATATGTTCTTTGATGACACGTGACGAGAGTCGATGCAAAGTCCGGTGGGAAATAGCATTAAAGGGGAATCTGAATCCCCAAACGCAACAGCGCACTCCACACCGGATTGGGATCAAAGTCGGAGGCCAGAAGACCACGTCCCTCTGCCCCGATCACAAAACCAAAATGAGGATTCATAAGAATTGAACATTCAGCCCCCACCACGAATCCCGACATGAACTTCATCGGAGTTTTATCCGTGCGCGAAAGACCCATGAGAGTCGTCACGACTTCTTCTTCGTAAGCCCCCGCCCCGGCTCCAGCAAAAAGTGTGGTTGCACCCAAGGTTTTCTTATCCGTCTGGTTAAAGAAATGATAACGGAACCAAACCACCACATCCTGGTGAGTTCGATCAATCGATGAGGTCGCGTTGCCAGTATCCTCCTCAAAACGCGCATATTCCGTCAGAATGCTGAACTTTTGCCCTTGATATCCCAAAGCGATATTTAGTGGTTTGCGATCAAGCATTTCTTGAGAGCTCGCTCGTTCAAAACGCATTTCTGGATTCAGCAAATACGCCCGCAAAGAAGAGGGAGAGGAGGAGGTTTGCGCCCACCCCATCGTCGAAAAGAAGAAGATCAGAGAAAAGAAACTCCACTTCATTTTGCGGAGCCTTCATTCGCCGAAGGAGTTGTTGTCTCAATGACGGTTTCGATGCTCCATCTTGAATCTTTCTTACAGGCATACTTCGCGGAAGAGTCTGACTTGGAATTATTTAAGACCTCGGAAAGGAACTGACACTCTTCTTCCTTCATGTCTTGAGTGGCTTGAATCTTTGCAATGACCGCACTTACGAAGTCTGTCGAAGCATAGTACTTATTCCCTACCGCCAAGAAGTCCTCTTTAAGCTGCGGCAACACCTTCACGATGACTTTTGCGACATCTTTACGCGCGATCAAAGGCTCCACGCCATGAGCTTGGGCATAAATGTCCGTATATCTTTTCAGGACTCGAGAAAACTGCGTCCCTAAGGAATACGCGTAGCCCGTCACATAGTCGACAAAACGCTGCTTATTTCCCGTCGAATAATAAACTTTTAACGCCCGCTTTATCACATCTTCCGACGGCAATGAATTGACAGAGCTTTCGTCTTTCACCTTCAAAGAGCGAAACGACTTCTCACTAGGCAATGATTGCGCAATAAAATCAGGATCTCCTGTGTACATCCAGCCCCAGAAGTCCGCCAACCCTTCGTTCAATCCGCGCGTGAACGCCAAGTGATAGTAGAAATGCATTTGCTCGTCTGTCAGCTCGGCTTCTGTCGCAACCGGAAGAAGTTTTCTTTCACGAGCACTTAGATCTTCCATCAAGATTCTATTTAAAAAATCTTTGCGACTATGAATCTCGGCCGTTCCATCGTTTAAAACTGTTTTGTAGAACAAAGAGTGAAAGTGTTCGTGTGCAAGAATCCCACCGTTAATGGCAATAGGAAGTCCGTCTTGCGTGTACGGCACAAACAACATGGAGTCCGTGGCGCCATCATAGAAGGCATTGTTACTCACGCCGCCCTTCGCTCGAACCGCCACCCCCACATCTCGCGGCCATGAGTTTATGCCGCCAGCCCCCAACTCCTCATCCAAAAGAGCCAGTTTCTGCATATGAGCATAAAGAGTCACAAGCTGCTGAGTCATCTCATTGCCCGGAATGTAGTCACCGTCAGAATTGCGAATAAAACGAGTTTTCGGAGCGGGCCCCTCAAGATGGTTATCAACAATCCGAGGGCTCATAAAAAAGCGCACGAATCTTCCAGTCATGGTTTGCAGGTCTTCAATCCCTTTCAGCTCAAAAATATCCAGGGAATAACTGCCTTTGGAGTTGCTCAAAGGAGCCAAGACGCGCACCGAACCCGCTTCTTGGGCCGCATCGGGCTGAGGTGAACAAGCACCGACCAGTCCGGCGATCAAAATTGCTGCTGTGATCCGGCTAAAAACGCACTTCACAAAGTCCTTCCTAAGCACTATAAACGGAGGGTCCCTCTCGCCTATTGACTTATTGCGTTATGGTTGTAGTCGGAATGGGCGAAAAACTCAATGAAAACTTGAGGATAGACAAACTTTGTCAGTTCCACTAAAGTTTAGACAGGCGAGACTCAACTCGCGATCGGACGAGCCCATGGATGTTCTTGATTTTGTTACCAAAAATCTAAACCCCTCGCAAAAAGATGCGGTAGAGACCCTCGAGGGACCCCTGCTTATTCTGGCGGGAGCGGGCTCTGGGAAGACCCGGGTTCTCACCCATCGCATGGCCAATATCATCGGCCAAGGGGTGGCCGCCCCCGATGAAATCCTGTGCGTGACCTTTACCAACAAGGCCGCCAAAGAAATGGAACATCGGATTTACAAGATTTTGGCCGACATGGGAGCCAAGATTCACACCCAGCTTTGGATTAACACCTTCCACAGCTTCTGTGTTCGGGTTCTGCGCCAACATATCACTTTATTGGATTACAAACCTTTCTTTGGAATCTATGATTCGTCGGACCAACTCAGTCAGATTAAAAAGGTCATGACTGCCTTGGATATCAACGACAAGATGTATCCCGCTAAAAGTTTTCAAAGCCGTATCAGTCAGGCCAAGATGCTAGGACTCACCCCGGAAGGGCTTGAGAAAAACTCTCGCCGCCTAATGGATGCCAAAACGGTTGAGGTTTACAAGGCCTACGAAAAAGAGATGAAGAAGGCGAACAGTCTGGACTTCGATGATCTTCTTATGAAGACCTATGAATTGTTCCGCATGTATCCCGACATTCTGAAAATGTACCAAGAAAAGTTTCGCTTCATCATGGTGGACGAATACCAAGATACGAATCACATTCAGTACCTTCTTGTTCAGATGCTGGCAAAAGCTCATCGCAACTTATGTGTGGTCGGGGATGAAGATCAGTCGATCTATAGCTGGCGTGGCGCTGATATTAAAAATATTTTGGATTTTGAAAAAGACTTTCCCGAAGCCAAAGTCGTGAAGCTTGAAGAAAACTACCGGTCCACCGCAAACATCGTAAATGCCGCGACCGCCGTGATCAAAAACAACTCGCAACGTAAAGACAAAACTCTTTTCACTTCGAACAATCCCGGGGATCTGATCCAGGTGCGCGAAGAAAAGAACGAGTATGACGAGGCTCGCTTCGTCGCTAAAACGATCCAGACCATGATTAATGAAGGCGAAGGCTCCTACAATGACTACGCCATTTTCTATCGCACCAATGCGCAGTCACGGGTTTTGGAGGAACAACTTCGCACGATCGCAATCCCCTATCGCTTGGTGGGCGGCGTTCGTTTCTATGAGCGCATGGAAATCAAAGATATGATTTCTTACATGAAGCTCTCTATCAATCCGGCCGATGATATCGCGCTGAAGCGTATTATCAATGTTCCGGCACGAGGCATTGGCAAAACCACCGTCGAGAAGATTGAGGAGTATGCCGCCCAAAATAATCTCAGCATGTTTGTTGCGGCGGAAAAAGCTTGTGAGGCTCGGCTCTTCAATGCGGGGACGACGGGCAAGATCCGCCGTTTTGTCGACTTAATGAAGGAGCTTCAAGGTCACGCCGTCGATTTCAAATTGGTTGAGTTTTACGGCATTGTCCTGGATCGCACCGAATACCTCATGGCTCTGAAAAAAGATGAATCGCCCGAGGCGCAAGCGCGCATCGAGAACTTAGAGGAACTTGACAACGCCATTGCTCAGTTCGCCAAAGAGCGCGGCGAGGAGGCCACCCTCACCAGCTTCTTGGAAGAGATGGCTTTGGTGAGTGATGTCGATTCTCTGGATCAAGAACAGAACTCGGTGACGATGATGACCTTGCATATCTCTAAGGGTTTGGAATATCCCTATGTCTTTGTCGTCGGACTAGAAGAAAATCTTTTCCCCAGCAGTCGAAGCCTTGATGCAGATGGGGAAGAAGACGTGGAAGAAGAACGACGTCTTGCTTATGTCGGCATGACACGAGCTCGTCAGAAATTATGGCTCACTTATGCAAAAATGCGCCGCGTGTGGGGGCAAGAACAATTCAATCCCCCGTCCCGTTTTATCAAAGAGATCCCGCAAAATTTCATTGAATTTAAAACAGCCGCAGAGGGCCCTCGCTTCGTTTCAAGATATGGCTCAAGCTCTTATGACTCCGACAGCGAGTTGGGAAGTCCTCGCTGGGGCTCCGCCTCCACGGATCGCAACAAAGCCCGCCGTGAAAGCTTTGATGACAGCCAAAGCTTCCCTGACTATGAAAATGAAGGTTCCACCCAGGCTCCATATACCAAGGGAATGCGGGTGCGACATCCTACGTTTGGAGCGGGAACGATCTATGCGACCGAAGGCGCAGGAGAGAACTTCAAAGTCAGCGTGATGTTCACTGACAACACGGTGAAGAAGTTCGTTGTCAAATACGCGCGCCTAGAGCGAATCTAAACGATTTTATATTGGGCGCAAAACTCATTTTTTCTTGCCAAATCACGGATTCCCGTCAAAAACTTTGTTCGTTGAAATGGGAGGTTCTGTGAAAAAACTATTAGTGGTTCTTTGTGTATTAGCTTCTTCGACTTCATATGCGGCAAGAAATGTTGCGGCTTACAACGATAAGTCGGCAAGCATCAGCCTTGGTATGTCCAGCTCTGCATTGAATGTGGGCGGCAGAATGGAGCTTGAAAACACTCAAGCGGCCTTGGGAGGCTACTTGTTCTTACAAACTGAGAAAAAAGATGCTGGCGTTCCACAAGTATTGAGCTTCGGCGCTCACTCTTTGATTAAGCTGGTAGACACATCTTCAGTAAATGCTTACCTTGCACCTGGCTTTGGTATCTCCATGATCAAAATGGAAGGCTCTGACGATGTCACGGCCGTGGGCCCCAGTTTCCGCTATGGAGCTCAAATGAAACTTAGAACAAACGGTGCCATCGGGGTCGAGCGCCTTGAGGTATGGAACTGGTTTGACAGCAAGTCTGCCTCAAACGCAGCCTTCACTTCAGTTGTCTACTCGTTCTCGTTCTAATTCTATTTCTTAGTTCGCCTAGGGATAAAAAGGCCCAGGAACCCCTGGGCCTTTTCTTTTGAAATCCAGACCTGCACAAAGTCTTGTTAAAACAGCCGTTCATTGCCGCACTTGGAGGCTCTTGTTAGCCTTTTAGTATGACAACTTTCGCCAAAACACTTCTTGGATTTCTTTTCGCATTCTCGAGCCTCAGCGCTGCGGCCCCCGTT
>JAHRXB010000099.1 GCA_019104905.1 Bdellovibrio sp. | reverse complement strand
TAATGGCTAGTAAGGTCTGCTGGGGGCTGGGACGGTAGTGACCGCTTTGGTCGCTAAGTTCTCGAAGAACGCCTTGGCTAAAGGCCGCCGTTCCGGCAAAGAGAATGTCTTGACCGGCAGAGAGGCTGGAATGGTGATAGCGGCCGCGTTCTTCAAAGGGCAGGATAAAGATTCGAAGATCCTTGTCGATGACTAAAAGGGCATTTTCAAAACTTAAAGACTCGGCATCAAAAGGTGAATCCGCCTTCTTTCCATCGCGATGAACTAAAAGTCCTTTTTGGGGGAAAAGTTCGAATTTTGCTTTTTCCGCCATGGAATAGTAGTGCACTTTCCACGGTCGTTTTGTGATGGGATCCATGTAGAGTCCCTGATCCTCTCCCCGATAACGGGCATCCATGGAGATGAGGGGTAAGGCCGAGTTTTCCGCAAAGAGCTGCTGGCATTGGGGTGGAGACGCAAAGGACGGGGCGGCACTGATAAGTAAATTTATCAGGAAAAGGCCACAAATCGATGCTCTCGAAAAAAAGTTCGACATAGAAGTTCACTCGGTCTTCGCTATAAGCGTTTTAAATAGTTCGCAGCCTATGAATGCAGAAGTAATGCCGAAGCTACCAACCCATCCGTAGGGTGGAAGTTGTTCTACGGGGGGAGGTTTTCCCTATCCATGTATTGACTGTGAATTGTATTTGGATTTTTAGTATCGACGTTCATGGGACTAAATATACAGACCTTCTTATTTTTGCTTTTGGTTCCTTTTGCTGCGCCGGCAAAGGTGACTTGTCAGACATCGGCCTGTCATCAAGAGATGGGGAAGGGGCCTTTTGTTCATGGTCCTATGAAGTCCCAAGGCTGCACGGTTTGTCACCCAACCACCGGCCAGAATAAGGGACCTGGGCAGCATCCTGGACTGGTTAAGATGGGAGGCAAAGAGACCAACAAAACCTGCTATCTTTGCCATGAAGAATTTGAACATCAATTCAGAAACTCAAAAAGTGTTCATAAGGCCATTCCAGAAAAGTCCTGCACAAGTTGTCATAACCCTCATCAAAGTCAGAACAAGTTTTTACTAAGTGCCAGCGGTGACTTTGCACTTTGTTTGAAGTGTCACGAGAACAAGGCGGACTTTAAGCAATCCAAACATCATATGATCAAGGATATGAAAAGAGGATGCCTTTCTTGTCACGAACCGCATGCCTCCAAGAACCAGAAGCTTTTTAAGAAGGACCGTATTGTGGGTCTGTGTTTGGATTGCCACGATAAGGAAGTCACGGCCACGGATCAACGTAAGATTGGTTCTATTTTGTCATGGAACGGACTTCCCGCAAATCTGCAGCATGAGCCTGTGGCAAAAGGGGAGTGTTTTAAGTGCCACGATATTCATGGCAGTACGCAAACAGGTCTATTGCAAAAAAAGTATGATTTGAACGCGCATCCTCAAAAAGGTGCATCGTCATCGTCTGAGTTGTGTTTTCAATGTCATAAGACCGACCTGCAGGATAAACCGAGAGTATTGAATGAGACTCAGTTTAGAAACGGCGAGACCAATCTTCACCATCTTCATTTAATGGGAACCTCGAAAAATCGCAATTGTTCAGCCTGCCATACACCTCACGGCAGTGAACAAGGCGCTTTGATCAAAGGGAATTTCCAATATTTAGGGTGGAGCATTCCTTTGATCTACAAAAAGAATTCCCAGGGCGGCTCGTGTGCGACGGCTTGCCATAAAAAGATGGAATACAGTCGAGAAAAGGCGGTGATCAATGAAACAGATCCATAGTGCCGCCATTTTTCTGCTGCTTTTCTTAGGTCCCTTTGTCTCTCAGGCGGGGCTGATGCGCGTGCAGTCCGACACTTATTACTCGCAAAGAAAAGGTGACGACAAAAAAACAGAAATGCCTCTTTATGAGCAATTTTCTGTAAGCTATTTGACCGACACCCGGCAGGAATCTTTTGATATTGATTTCTCTTATGCCTATGACTTTGAAAAAAGAAACTATGATTTTGATCTGTACCAACTGAATGGGCAGTTTGAATTTGCACAGAAGAAGGCAAAACTTTCCGTTGGGCGCAGTTTCCAGACGTATCGGTTGATTCGCTCCAGTGTTGTGGACTCGATCTCAAGCAGTTATTTGTTTTTTGAAGACCGGGCAGAAGCGGGTGTTTTGCTGGGGAAAGCCCGACAGTTTGAGCTTGATCGTGATGAGGAAGAAGCGAATATCAGTGCGGTCTTTGTAGACTATAAGACGGCGGATGTTTTTCCATGGAAGTGGGGTGCACGAGTGGAGAATCGGGATTTCTCTGCCGTGCAACGTGAAAACTACACCTGGGGAAAAGCTTCTTTGAAAAAAGAATGGCCGGTGAGCCTACATCCCGAGATTTCCTTAGTCGCTGAGAAGAACCTTGGTAACACCTCAAGCTATCGTCATGAGATGGGCGTGGATCTATATCCCAGTATCTACACGACCTACGGAGTTCGTCTGCAACAGTATCGCATGAATGCAGATGAGTCTTGGGAAGATCCTATTTCCAGTATTTTCTCGCGCAGTGAGATTCGGGAGATGTCCTTGACGTTTGGACATAAGTGGAATGCAAACTGGTATTCGGGCGGAGACGTCGCGGTGGATACATATGACGTGGAGCCAGGACGAAGCACAACGGGCGGAAAGCTTGAGGCCTTGGTGCGCTGGCAGACTGAGGGGCAATATGTGGAGTTTAATGCCTTTCGGTTTTCTAGCTTCGGCGGTTGGGCATTGGGCGAGAAGGTACGATGGGTTCATCCCTTGTCAGACAAGATGGAATGGGAGATGAGTCAGGAATACGTCGAGTACGAGAAGATTACCAGCGCAAGAAGTGCGGCGAGTTCGACACAGCTTGGATTTGCCACCTGGCTTTGGAAGCATTGTCGACTTTGGGTGGCGGGGGAATATAATCGAAATAACTTCTATTCCCAGGATATCAGTTTCTTGAGTCGCCTGACGATTTACGATTGGAGGGAAATGTGATGCGTTGGATTTTGATCTTTGCATTTCTGCCGATGCCTCTTTTTGCCCGTACGGGTCTGATTCAGAAATTTGATCATCAGTTTCATGAGACCAAAGTGTTTTCTCAGAATAAGATCAAGTGTTCGGATTGTCATAATCTCGAAGAGTCTCGGGATCAAAAGATGACTCCTTTAGAAGCCTTGGCGCGAACCACCTTTAAAAAGAGCATCAAGCAGATCTGTCACGACTGTCACCAGGGCGAAAAATTTCCGACCGCTCCGAAAGCGTGTTACACCTGTCACGATACTCAAGATCGAATGTTGAATATTAAACCTCTGAATCATCAGAATGCGGTTTGGAAGAGTCAGCATGCAACCCAAGCACGCGCCGATTCAAGTCAGTGTGTAAATTGCCATTCCGTCAATCAATGCTCAAAATGCCACAGTGCCCGGAACCCTGTGACGAATACGAATCACTCCCGCAACTACAAGTATTTCCACAGTATCGAGGCGAGGATGAGTCCGCAGAAATGCGATACCTGCCATAATAAGAGCTATTGCGTGCGCTGCCACCTAGGAGGTGTGAAGTGAGATGGCTTACCTGGATTTTATCGACGATGGTTCTTTTGGGATGTCAGGACTACGGTCGTCAGACAGAGAACTACGGCACCGTTTCCGACGGGCCTGGGGGAATTAATATCATCATTAGTGAAGAACATCAGGGGGGCTGGGGTCGGTCCGAGTGTTTGATGTGCCATAATGCTTCTTTGAATGTTCATAGAAACT
>JAHRXB010000095.1 GCA_019104905.1 Bdellovibrio sp. | reverse complement strand
GGGGAGCAGATGCCACCACCTGATGATAGTGGTCCGTTGACTCCTCAAGAGGTTGAGTTCGTTATTCGTTGGATTGATGCCGGCCGACCTGAATAGGTTCTAGATTTGGAACCAATCAAAATTCAAGCAAGCCAATTGTTCATCCGGCGAATCTTTGAGTTTATCCACCACATCTTTTAAAAGGTGAGAGAGGCGCTCTCTCACCCATTCATAATCTTCTTTCGACAGTGAGATCACTCCGGAATAATGAAGATTTTCGAAACTTTTTGTTCCGATGGAATCAATCGCTTTCAAGCGCCAGTGCGTGTGATGCTGTGTGAGCAGTGGTGAATTGAGCTCCAAATGCAGAACGGGCTGGGCCACTTTGAAGAGTCCCTTTTCCTGTTTCACCAGTCCTCGCGCAACAAGGAAGTCCAACACTGACATCAACTTGGCGGGTGGGAGTTGGAAATATTTCTGCAGTCCTTCGATGGTTCTTAATGAGGGGTTAAGAAGAGCCATGTGAATGGCCGCATAATGCCAACTGCCGTAGTAAGTGGCTTGATCCTCAAGGGTGAGGCTTTCTTGAATGTTCACGCGCTTTTTAAGAACAGCTTGTTGGTCCCTACGTTCAGAGATCTGGCGACGAAGAAGGTTTTCCAGACTCTTGGTTCCCGCTCGTTGGTGCATCACCAGAAGTAGTAGGAATTCGCTTTCCTGTTCGTTCAATCCCATCCAGCGTGCGCTGGCTTCGGCTTGTTCAAGGCTTAAATGATAATCTCCGGATAGGACATGTGTAATAAAGGCGGTCTGACAGGAAATGGCCTCGGCGAGTTGTTTCCGCATACCGCGCCCCTTCTGGGGGGCCTGCTCCATCCAGTCGATGAGGAACTTTTTGTAATCTTTGTACTCGTAAATGGATAGTTTCACCATAAGCCCTCACTTTAGCATTGCTAAATTACGTCTTTGTTTTTTAGTTAATTACAATTGAATGTCAATAGAGGAAAGAGTAGAAGTTTCTCAAGCAGGGGGTTTTATGTCCTCAACAGGTCTTCGTTACAGTCTGATTTTGGCAATGATGTTTTTTGTTTGCACGTCTCAAGCGCGTCCCTTCTTTCGCGAAGGCGGAGTCAGCGGTGGGGGTGGAAACGTGATCAATCCCACGCCTCCAAATGAAGCTTTGGACGGAGAAACTGCTGAAGAGATTGTGAAGGCCTCGTTCAAATACGTGCATATCTACCTTCAAGACAAAGCCTCTCAATATCAGAATAATGAGATGAGCCCTGCTGATCAAAATCTGTATGCAAAGATTTTCGAAGGGAACAATAATATCATCAACGCCGTGGGAACGATCCGCCCCAAGGTTGAAGATGAAAGACCTTGTTTTGACTTTGCCTCAAAGCCCGTGGATGCCAGTGTTGTAAGTCGAAAACCCAACACCTTCTGTGTGAGTGCGTTTTCTTTAGGACAAAAAGTCATTCACAGTGAAATTCCTATTCAGTCCACAGCATTGATGATTCACGAATATAGTGAGCTTATTGGGTTGTCAGAAGACGAGGCTGTGATATTCCAAACCAAGGCGTTGGAAGATCTAAAGACTATGGAACTTCCTCCATTAGAAATTTCCGAAGACGATCATCATTAATAGGGGGGAGACTATTCCGTCTCCCAGCCCACGACTCTTCCGCCTTCAAAATAAACGAAACGTGTTTCTTGGCGATACCCTTGAGAAGTTGAAACAAAACGCTGGTACTTCCAGCGTTCGTTTTTGTAGATAGGGTTTCCTGAAACTTCGACACTCAGAGGTTCTCCCCAAGAACGGCGAACATATTCTTGCGGCATTCCCACAGCAATATCCTGAGCTTCAATAAGCCCTTTCATGTCTTCTTGTGGTGCTTGGGCGCGCGACCAGATATTCTTTCGATTGATCCACTGTTGACGCCCTTCAATCGTGGGCACCGAGAGGAATTCAATTTTTTCGTCATCGTTTTTCAGCCATGAAATGACTTTGGAGTACTGCTCGCGCTCTTTTTTGGAGCTGAGGGAGCGTTCCAGTTCTTTGACCTTTTGGCGCGAACGGATTTCTTGAAGGTCTTGAGGACTCAAGGAGGCGGGGTCCTTACCGAGCTCGTAGGCAGTTTGACGGGTCATTTTGTCATAGCTGCCGGTGCGGCTTGTTTGGTCGGCGTACTGGATTTCGTCTCCATAGCCGCTTCCTGAGGATCGTCTTTGAAATTGTGAGCAACCAGAAACCAGCAAAGCGACGAAAAGAGCAAGAAAATAGGCTTTCATCAAAAAACTCCTAGCACTTTATACTAGCCGATGGACGTCTGATTATAAATTGTTCTTGCGACGTATTTGGTTCTTTTCTTACAATCGTCTTGGGAGACATGACTTGGTAGACAACGAGGGTACGACCAAAGTAGAGGAAGAAAAGAAGGAGGGGGCTCCCGAAGGGGAGGCTGAGGAGCTATTATCCTTAGAATCTTTGGACTCTATCATTTCTAGTGAGGATCCGGAATTTGCGGATTCTTTGACTCAAATTGGTCATGATGAACCGATCGAGATCTACAATGAGGGTTTGGATCTTGAGTACACCTTGGAAGCCGAGATCAAGCTGTGGTCCGAGGCGACGGGGGTGCGAAAAAAGCTTCTTAAAATTTTCCCTTTCCTTCCTAAGATTTCCTACAAAGTCAGAATGAAGCGCACCACTTTCAGGCTGAGCTCGCGAAAGTGGAAAGAGCAAGCCATTTACCGCATCAAGAACGCAGGCCCTTTGCTGTTAAGATATTTGGGGGAACAGGCTGCAAAATCAAAAGCCAAGATCGGTGTTGGTTTTGATGCTTTTAAAGCCTTCAGCGTCGTAAAAAAGCTTTCGTTTGTAGGTTTAATTGCCGCGACAGGAGCTGCGGGATATCTGTTCTACCGCTTGGGAACTCATGGCCTGATGCCTCAGGACGGAGACCTTTTTATCGGCTCCCTGGCGGATTGGTCTCAGAATAAATATCAATATGACCCCAAGAATGAAATGGAATCTTTTTACGAGTCTACCAGAACAGCTCAGAATGTTTTGGTTATGAAAAAGATGGTTGTGAATTTGCGCCGCTCTTCAGAGTCAGGTCAAAACCCGATGGGGGCTTTCGAATTTTATGTGGAAGGCACGGCCTCTGAAGTTGTTGTGGAAATCAAAGACCGTGAGCCTGAAATTGAAGATTTGTTCCTAAGGACGATCGAAGAGATGACATTCGATCAGGTTTCCTCAGGGGAGGGGAAAAGACTTCTTTGCGATCGTTTACGCAAAGAAGTGAATAAAGTTTTGACCAAGGGTTACGTTCGACGCGTTTTCATCAAGACCGCCATCATTAAACCTTAAATCCTGAAATATCGATGTTGTAGTACTTCAAGCGATCATGGAGAGTGCTTTTGGGCATTCCTAAATCTCGAGCCGTGCGACGTTGATTGCCCCGATTGGCGGTGAGTCGTTTTAAAATCATCTGTTTTTCGATCTCTTTGATGACCGGAATATTTGTTGTGGCATCGTCGTCATGCTTTTCTAAAAGTGTCCGATCCAGAAGTTTTTCAACATGAGTTTCAGTGATCTGCTCGCGAGGATAAATAGCCGCCGCACGACTTACGAGGTTTTTGAGCTCACGAATATTTCCCGGCCATGGATGTTTTTTAAGGCGAGCCAAAGCTCCAAAGGAAAAACGAACTTTCATTTTACGAGCAAAGCTGTAAATCAGCTCCTCAAAGTCTTCCATACGATACATCAAAGCAGGAGGTGTGACAGTTAAGACGTTCAGACGGAAATACAGGTCGGAACGAAAGGCTCCCTCTTTGATTTTTTCAGTCAGATTTTGGTGGGTGGCGGCAATGATACGGACATCTGTTTTGACATTGCGATCGGAACCCACGGGACGAATTTCATTGTTCTCAAGGGCGCGAAGAAGTTTCGCCTGCAAGCTGTAAGACAGATCGCCAATTTCGTCTAAGAACAGAGTGCCTCCGCGGGCGGCTTCGAAAGCTCCTTTACGATCGTTGATGGCGCCAGTGAAGCTGCCCTTGACGTGACCGAAAAGCTCACTTTCGATCAAGGTTTCACTTAAAGCACTGCAGTTGACGCTGACCAAAGGCCCTTGGGAACGAAGGCTGCAGTCATGAAGGGACTGCGCAATGACGTCTTTCCCTGTTCCTGAGGGACCGAGGATCAATACGGGGAAATCTGTTTTAGCGACATTTCCCAGGGACTGAAGTTCTTGATTCCAAACTTCGTTGCGACTTTTGAGCGGAAAGTTGGTTTCCGATTCAAGTTTCGCCAAGAAGATAAGCTCTTGGCTGCCAATGCGGATGATGTCGCCATCCTGAAGGTAGGCTTCCATCACGCGGGCGTCGTTGACGAAGGTGCCAAGGCCTGATCTGAGGTCTCGAATCAAGTAGGCATCGTCTTTTCTTTCGATCCGGGCGTGGCGTTCGGAGATTTGAGTTCCTTCAAGGTGAATCTGGCAATGGGTGTCTTTGCCGATGGTCATAAACTCGGTAAGGGGAAGAGTTCTCGTGTTTTCGCTTAGAATCTTTAGAAAGGGTTGGTTCATTTGTGCCTCCTGTTATGGCAGATCCCTTATTCAAGGGTTTTGCCCGGCCTAAATCGAATTAAACGGGGGAGGACGGATTTCGACTCGCCAGATTATTGAGGCAGAGACTTACGTCTCAGAATTGAGAAAAGGGGGCGGCTCTGGTAGCCTATGTTATGCCTAAAACCATTCAGTTTATTAAAAGTGCCGTTCTGGCAAAAGACTATCCCCTTAACAAACTTGCCGAAGTGGCCATCGCGGGTCGCTCTAACGCCGGAAAATCTTCTTTCATCAATGCTCTGGCGAAAGGGAAGGTCGCAAAAGTCAGTTCCACTCCTGGTAAAACTCGTCTGTTGAACTTCTTTAATATGGAAGATTCTTACGTTTTGGTGGATATGCCGGGCTACGGTTTTGCGGCTCGTTCTGGGGATGAAATGACCGAGTGGCATCAGATGATCGAAACTTATCTGATGACCCGTGAAAACTTGGTGGGTTTGATTTTGGTGATGGATATTCGTCGTTCATGGACTCCCGATGAAGAGCTTTTGAAGAAGTTCTCTGATCAACGAGGCTTTCCTTTGGCGGTGGTGTTGACGAAAGCCGATAAAATGTCGCGCAGCCAGATGTTGCAAGCGGTGGCGAAAATCAAAAAGACATCAGGATTAAGCGCGGTCTTCCCGGTCTCTTCGATGAAAAAAGAAGGGCAGGACGAAGTGGAAGAATACGTCTATGAAAACTGGGTGAAAGCATGAAGATTCTCGGAGTTATTCCTGCGCGCTATGGGTCCACTCGCTTTCCAGGAAAGCCACTAGTGAATCTCCAAGGTCGTCCTCTGATTCAGTGGACGATTGAAGGCGCCAAGAAATCAAAACTCCTCAGTGACGTCATTGTTGCCACCGATGACGAACGTATCAAGGCGGCGGCAGAAGCGGTCGGAGTTAAAGTGGCGATGACCCCCAGTGATCTTCCCACCGGCAGTGATCGCATCCATGCGGCAATTAAAAATTTAGAGTGTGAGGTTGTCGTCAATATTCAAGGGGACGAACCCTTGGTTACGGGTGAGCTGATAGATCGTTTGGCGCAAGTTTTTATCGACGAGCCCCGTATGGATATGGCGACGCTGGCCCATCCGATCACAGAAGAAGATCTGCAGTCCCCCAATGCCGTTAAAGTTGTGATGAACCACAAAGACGAAGCTTTGTATTTTAGTCGCTATGCGATTCCTTATTCGCGTAGCAAGGCTTCTGAGATGGGCACCTACGAAGGATGCCTTAAGCATATTGGCATGTATGCGTATTCGAAATCATTTTTAAAACAGTTCTGTGAAGCTCCACCGGCCCTCATCGAAAAAGCCGAGAGCCTGGAGCAACTCAGAGCTTTGTATTTAGGTGCAAAAATCAAAGTAATCAGAGTCAAGGAAGCCAGTCTCGGGGTGGATACTCCCGAAGATTTGGTGAGACTCGAAAAACTCTTAAGTCAGGGGATGTAATGGCGAAGAGAAAGACAACAACGAAGGTGTCGACAGCGAAGTCGACGAAGAAGGCTTTGAAGCAAAAATTTATCTTTGTCACGGGCGGCGTGGTCTCGTCGATCGGCAAAGGTTTGACGGCGGCAAGTTTAGGGGCGCTGCTTGAGGCGCGTGGTCATCGTGTGACCATTATGAAGTTTGACCCTTACTTGAACGTGGACCCAGGCACGATGTCTCCGTTTCAGCACGGGGAAGTGTATGTGACTGAGGACGGAGCTGAGACAGATTTAGATTTGGGCCACTATGAGCGATTCACCTCGGCGCTCATGAATCGTTCGAACTCCGTTTCGACGGGACAAATCTATGACACCGTTTTGGCTCGTGAAAGACGGGGCGATTATTTAGGTGGAACGGTGCAGGTGATTCCTCATATCACTGAAGAAATCAAAGCACGTATCTATGAAGCCGCTCAAGGTAGTGAAATCATCCTGGTGGAAATTGGCGGGACCGTCGGGGATATCGAGAGTCAGCCGTTCTTGGAAGCCATTCGTCAGATGCGTTTGGATGTGGGACAAGAAAATTCCGTTCTGTTGCACGTGACTTATGTTCCTTATATTGCCGCCGCTGGAGAGCTTAAATCAAAACCGACTCAGCACTCGGTGAAAGAGTTGCGTGAGATCGGCTTGCAGCCAGATTTCCTGGTTTGTCGCAGTGAAAAAGTCATTGATGATAATTTGAAGGCCAAGATTGCCTTGTTTTGTTCAGTGAAAACTGAAAACGTGATTGCGGCGCAAGACAGTCGGTTTATTTATGAAGTGCCTTTGGCTTTGAATAAAGAAAAGCTGGATGAACTGATTGTTTCCCGTTTGGGGCTTTCACCTGGAAAACCTAATTTGAAGGGTTGGCAGAATCTGGTGAAGGTTCTTGAGAACCCGGCTCACACCGTGAAAATCGGAGTTGTGGGTAAGTATGTGGACTTGAAAGAGTCGTACAAATCTTTGCATGAAGCCTTGGTTCATGGCGGTATTGCGAACAACTCCCGCGTCGAAATCATCTATGTGGATTCTGAAAAAGTAACGGATAAAACAGTTCATCAGCTTTTGGGAAAAGTCGATGGTATTTTGGTGCCCGGCGGTTTCGGCACCCGAGGCGTGGAAGGCAAAATCACGGCGATCAAATATGCCCGTGAGAAAAGAGTTCCCTTCTTTGGAATCTGTTTTGGAATGCAGCTTTCCGCGATTGAGTTCGCACGCAACGTGTGTGGCATCAAAGATGCGACCAGCCGTGAGTTCCATGCGGAAAACAAACGCAGCGGTAATTTTGTGATCGACTCGATGGTCGAACAAAGAGGTTTGGTGAATAAAGGGGGCACTATGCGCTTAGGGGCTTTCCCATGTGCTTTAGTGTCAGGCACCCGGGCTCACCAGGTGTATAAGGCCAATTCGATCATGGAACGTCATCGTCATCGTTTTGAATTTAATAATAAGTATAAAGCTTTGTTTGAAAAGAATGGCATGGTTGCTTCGGGAATCTGTAAAGAGCGTGATCTTGTCGAAATTGTCGAGCTTCCGGATCATCCTTGGTTTGTCGGGGTGCAATTCCATCCCGAATTTAAATCCAAACCCTTGGCTCCACATCCGCTCTTTGTGCATTTTGTGAAAGCCAGTTTGAAGAAGAAGTAAGAAAGGTCCTAAAGTGATGTCGAAAATAGTGCAACAAGGTCTTAGAGTCCTCGAGGTCGAAGCTCAAGCGATTATGGGAATGCGCGAACGCATCGGTGCGGAGTTTGAGCAGGTTGTGAATATGATCAAAGCTTGTGACGGGAAGTTGATTCTTACCGGCATGGGAAAGTCAGGACAGATCGCGCGAAAGTTGGCGAGCACTTTTTCTTCAACGGGGACGCCGGCGGTGTTTCTTCATCCGGCAGAAAGTTCCCATGGTGATCTGGGAGTCGTTGAGAACAACGATGTTGTGATTGCCATTTCTTATGGCGGAGAGTCCCCGGAGTTTGCTGGAATTCTGAAGTTTGTCGCTAGAAAAGGAATTCCCTTGGTCGCGATCACAGGGAAGCCCGCCTCGTCTTTGGCAAAAGCGGCGCAAGTGACTTTGAACGTGCATGTTTCCGAAGAGGCTTGTCCTTTGGGATTGGCTCCGACGGCCAGCAGTACCGCGACCCTGGCGATGGGTGATGCTATCGCCATGGCGGTGATGGCGGAAAAAGGATTTAGCTCTGAAGATTTCGCACAATTTCACCCCGGAGGAAGCCTGGGCTATCGTCTTTTGACGATCGTAAAAGATGTTATGCATACGGGGGAGGCTTTGCCCACGGTGGGACTTGAAACGCCCATTCGAGAAGTCTTTTCTATTATGACTCACAAGGATGTTCGCGGCGCTGCGGGCGTGGTGGACGAGAAGGGAGATCTTGTCGGAGTCATCACTGACGGTCAAATTCGTCGTCGGCTTGAGAAAAGCAGTGATCCTTTAACAGGGGTTGCAAAGGATTTGATGACCATCAATCCACGTACAATCGATGCTCACGAACTGGCTGAAAAAGCTTTGTTTGTTATGGAGCAGTTTCAGATCAATATGCTATTTGTTTTAGACAAAGAATCTTCTCATCCTAAGAAGCCGGTCGGCATCTTACACGTTCAAGATCTTTTGCGAGCTCGAGTTCGCTAAAGGGTGCTATCCATCAGGGGGTTTCATGTGTCTTGCCAAGGACATGGACTCCCTCTCCCGTGAATTTTTAATCGCTAGTAAAATGTCGGAGGAGGCAAAATGCGCATCTCCGACGTGTCAATTCGTAACGCCGTTTTCTCATGGATGTTGTTTGCAGCATTCATTATTTTTGGTTTTATTTCATTTATGCGTCTTGGGGTCAGCCAGTTGCCGGATGTGGATTTTCCCGTCGTGAACGTGGCGTTGACCCTTCAGGGGGCGGCTCCGGAAATCATGGAAACCAGCGTGGTGGATCCGGTGGAGGATGCGCTTTCTTCGGTGGAAGGGGTGGAGCGCATCAGTTCGGTGAGTAAAACGGGAATCTCGAATATCACCATTGAGTTTGCATTGGATAGAAATATCGATGTGGCCCTGCAAGAGGTGCAAACCAAGGTGGCGCAAGCGCAACGACTTTTGCCAACAAACGTCGACCCTCCGGTTATTACTAAAACCAATCCTGATGATCAGCCGATTATTTGGTTGGCTTTGACCTATGAAAAGGCCGATCCGTATTTTCTGATGAGTTATGCCAAGGACTATCTGAAGAACTATTTCACCACAGTTCCTGGAGTGGGAGACATTCTATTGGGCGGCTACACGGCCCCGGCGATGCGGGTGTGGTTGAATTCGAAAAAGCTTCTACAAAAAAATATGGCGGTTGGCGATGTTCTTCAATCGATCAATTCCCAACATGCGGAAATTCCAGGTGGATTCATTCAAAATAAAGAAAATTCTTTTAATGTCAGAACTTTGGGGGAATTTATCGATGCCAAGGGTTTTGACGACATGATCATCAACCGTCGTGCCGGAATGACCATTCAAGATCCCTTGAATGTCGTGCGATTGAAGGAAGTGGGCTATGCTGAAGAGTCCCTCGCTGAAGTCTATCGGCTTTCTCGCTTTGATGGAGTGCAGGCTTTGGGCTTGG
>JAHRXB010000074.1 GCA_019104905.1 Bdellovibrio sp. | reverse complement strand
AAAACCCAAGCGGACTTATGACGAATGAGAAGACTGACTCCAGCACCGAAAATAAGAAGCCAACCGACCCAGTCAAAAACTTGGGTTCCCGTTCTTTGCAGAGTCAAAATATCCATAAAGGGAGTCAATATGAGTACTGCCGCAGCCATTTGGACAGCACGAGGTCGTTCTAAGGTGGTTACTTTTGCTTCCATAGGGAACTTATCGGAATAGGCCCCATTGAGATGTAGACCTTTATTGGGTGTTTCGTCCTGAGACACTGCGCCCTTCCACTTACAGTTTCATTTTGAATATGTCGATAGTATGTCCATGAAGTTTCTTGTCGGCCTCTTGCTTTTAACAACGTTCACCTTCCCCGCCTACGCCATCAAATCTCTGGTCATAAAAAATGATCGTGTGCTCATCGACACAGAAGGGGAAGATGTTCTCGTCGGTGATCAATTAGCCGCTCGAACCTTGGATGGAAAAGCCAAAGCCCTTCTTGAAGTCAAACAGGTTAAAAACGGCAAAGCCGTGGCCTCTATAATAAAAGGCCGCATGCAGCTGGATTTCAGTTTAAGCAAATACGTCGCTCGTTCCAAAACGACCGGAAAAGAGTCAAAACGACCTGCGAAAGAAAAGACCTCCG
Organism: Bdellovibrio sp.; assembly: GCA_019104905.1. Classification (GTDB taxonomy): domain Bacteria; phylum Bdellovibrionota; class Bdellovibrionia; order Bdellovibrionales; family Bdellovibrionaceae; genus Bdellovibrio. The sequence goes on along the minus strand of JAHRXB010000074.1, from coordinate 3,731 downwards.
GAGGCTTCACTGCCGGGTACGCCATGAACTCCATGACCGTCAAACCCAGTGGCGCCCCGTCCGTCTCTCTTTCAGGATCAAGCTTTAATCTGTCGGGATTTTACCAAGTAGAGGTGGATGGCAATGTGAGCGCTCGCCTCTTTGCGAGTTACGAAACTTTGCAAGCCACGGGCACTTCGCCGACAAAAGCCTGCACGGGATCTGCAGATTGCAAGGTCGACATCAGCTATCTGGGATTGGAAGCTTTAGTACGGTATCGATATCTTCACTCAAAAAAATGGGAGGCCTGGGCGGGCGCGGGACTGGGATTTCTTTTTGCGATTGTCAAAAGCAGTAACGTCTTAGACTCCAGTAAAATCAGTACGAATCAAACGGTCGTCGGTTCCTTAGGGTTGGACTATCAACTTGATCGAAACAGTTTTATCCCCGTTCAATTGGACTATGCCCTTTTCCCCGACAACACCACGTCCTCAGCAAATCAAATTATCCTGCGCGCGGGATATGGCTTTAACTTCTAAAAAAAAAGCCCCGAGAACTCGGGGCTAACGAATTTATTGGATAGACATCAGTTGTTCAGATGTCGTTTGGATCCAATCCGAGAAGGCGTCGACGCGCGTAAAGATCGACATGATGAAACAATCCGGAGTCAAAGGAATAGGAATTGAATCTCCTCGACTAGCAACACCTAAAAGACGTAACTGCCCATCGACCTCTAGATAAGCCGGACCACCAGAATCCCCGCTACAAATTCCCTTACGCAGAGATTGATCAATCATGATCTCTGAAGAGCCATAAAGAGGCTTCTTGACCTTAAGACTTGTCGTACGCAATGTTCCCGCGCCGGTTTTCAATCCCCAAGCCCAGTTGAGTCCGTAACCAGCAACTACGATGCGCGTGTCTTTTTGCACAGAAGAAAAATCACTCAAAAGAGGCGCAGGCTGAAACCCTTGAGGAGCAGCCCCGACAAAGCGAACCAAAGCCATATCATGAGTGTCTTCAACTCTTGTTGGATCATACTGAGAGTGAACAATTGCTTTCATTGCCGGACGCATGAGATTCTGATCGGCACCTTTAAAATCCGTTCCGAAATAGACCACCAACTGATCGGATGTGGAGCCAATACAGTGAGCCGCAGTTAAGACCAACTGCTCTGAGATCAGGGTTCCCGTGCAAAGAGACTTTGTTTTGGCGTCATACAGTCCCACCGTAGAACGGCTGACCAGACTTCCTGCGGATACTTTGTCTCCACCAATGACACCTTGTTGTTGTTCATTCATCTGAATTTGCATGGAGGAGGGATCACTACACGCCGCCAGAAATGCCGAAGTTGCCATCAGAAGAGATAGCTTTTTAAACATGGAATTCTCCTTTTGATTACGAAAAGACGCTCTTCTTCTATCAAATGTCTCAAACTGGAGGGGATATTTTATGACTCCTTAAAACTTTTTCCCGACTGTCTAAAAATTGAATAATCCCTCCCCGGGTATGGGCCCTTTCTGGCGTCTAGTTTTTATTAAAATTCACACTGCCTTGTTAGGTCTAACTGGGAAGGTCCGATAAAGAAGCTATCTCTAACACAATCTAAGGAGACATTGTGGCACCCAAATATAAGAACTATAAGTTCGGCGAAATGACATTTAAATCTTACTTCCGCCCGGTAGGTCACGGCTACGAAGTGGGCCTGACTTACGAAGGAAAACCTGTCTTCGTTGGCAACTTTGTTCATAAGACAGAGGCCACTTACTGGTGGAAACACATGAGCCAACATCTTCGCGGCTTCGTGTCCAAACACGAATACATCCCTACGGCCTCTGCGACTTGGTACTGCAAGTATGTTTCTAACTACGTTTACAAGTACTATTACGCTTGGCTGGACAAAGCCTTCAATAAGTACACAAAAGAATACACAAAGGCTTCCGCCTCCGATTACAAGGAATATAAGAAGTACGAAAAGTACTATTATAAAAAGGCCGCTTAATTCTTCCCTGTCCTTATAGGTAAAAAGCCCTTTTGAAATTCAAGAGGGCTTTTTTGCGTCACCCCTGTCTCGTTCTTAGACAGGTCAAGCCCTGTCCAAAGCCCTCCTAATTGATTTAGAAGACGTCTCAATTTGGAACCCTGTTTGCAAGCTTGCTCCTCGAACAAGAGTGCCCAAAGGATGAGGTTCAAATGGTACGTCGGTTTCACACATCTAAATTGTTGATTCCCCTGTTACTGTCGTTGCATGGTCTTAATGCCCTTGCTGCTGATAGCAATCCACCGATTGCAGACAAACACCTGTTGTCTAATGCCGTGCAGGTTCAAATCACCTCTCGTGGGATGAAGTACTTCGACACCCGTCTGAGTGATATTCTGGGCAACCTCGGAGTAAAGCTGGATGAAGGCTACTTCCCGGCCATGACTTACACTTTCGATAAAGCGATCAATCCTGACGACTTCGCCGGCAGCAATCCTGACGCCGTTAAAATGTATAAACAAGTCCGTGATCTTTTGACTCAGTGGTTGGTGGGATTCTCAATGAATGACCATCGCCCCACAATTGAAATTGGCGAATCAGGATACATCGCTCAATTTTCGCGTTTTGGTTTGGTCACTGATGAAGCTTTGATGCAGGCTCTTGGCAAAAGAGACGGCGCCATCTTGGCCATTGAACTTGAAGTCAAAAAACTGACCATCGCTACGAGTTCCGTGGTCGCGTGGGACATCAATAACGAATTCCTGGGAAAAGCCGGTTTTGAGGACGTTTCACTTTCTGCGGGCGATAAAGAGATGCCTCTTAAAATTCGTCTGCCCTTTTATCTGCGCATGAATGCCTATGGAGGATTGGATTTTGAGGCTCTGGAAATTGATAATAACATCAATAATATTCCGCTTTCGATGCAGTATAAAAAGCTGATCGTCCCGACCTTCGCCGTTGAGGTGAACGGTAAGAAGTTTTATCTTAACAGCAAAGAGATCGATAAGCTCTTTACGGCTCAAGCCCCCCTTATTCTTGAAAAGGTACGTGAAAATTTAGGAGACTTTGCACGCAAACAACTTCCTGAAATGCTCAACCAGAAAGCCAAAGAGTTCTTGGGCGGTTCTTTGGAGCAGGTCCAAGACATGATTCCTCCTGGAAAAGAGGACAATGACACTCGTCCTAATTTCAAGTGGGGCTTAAAGCTGCAAAATATCAATCTTAAGAAGTCTTTGAATATTGACCTCACCGCTTATGTCGAAGATCCCGTGAACAGTCGAAGTGCCCCCGTGGCGTCCCATAAGTCACGCGGAGTTCCTTCATTCAACTTAATTCCTCAGGAAAACTTCGATATCGCATTGAGTGTGGATCGAGCTTTGATCAATCGTGTTTTGCAGTTAAGTTTTGAACGTAAAAACTTTGAACACATCCCCCAGTCAGATGGTTCCGTTTTGAAACTAAAGGCCGCTCCTTTGATGGACTATGTAAAAACTCCAGCTGGCGCCGTTTTGAAACCACAAGAAACCTTCGTAAAACTGCGTGTTTCCATTGAAAACAAGCCCGGCTCTATCTTCTTGAAGGACACCATTATTGTCGACTTCGATATCATTGCAAAAATCCGCCAATTGAGCGATAAGAGCGGCATGCAGCTGGTCCTGCACTCTATCGATACGGACAGCATGTATTTAGACGATAAATACATTTCATTTGCTGGAGCCCTCTTTAAAGGGAAAGTTCGCCAGGGAGTCAAAGACGAGCTGCTTAAGAAAAGTTC
>JAHRXB010000071.1 GCA_019104905.1 Bdellovibrio sp. | reverse complement strand
CCCCATGCCATCCTCGGTGTGCGTTGTGAAATGGTTTTTCAGTAGCAATCTGACCTAACTATGAAAGTGGCGTGTGGCCTCATAAAGAAACCAAGAGCGCCGCTCGCTTTCATCAATCCAAACTTCGATCTGCGCGGTGCTTGCGATGTCTCGATGTTCCGCACAGACATCGTGAGCAGCACGCAATGAGGTCGTTAAGGCTCTGTTGTCTTGGCAAAGCTCTGAGAGCATATCTTGAGGTGTCACAAATTCGGCATCGTTATCAGAGATTCTCTGTAAACGTGAGATCTGGCCAATGGAGCGGATGGTTGTTCCGCCGACTTTACGTACCCGCTCCGCTAAGAGATCGGTCATGGCAAATATTTGATCGGCCTGTTCATCAAGGAGAAGGTGAAGATCTCGGAAGTGCGTACCACTCATGTGCCAATGAAAGTTTTTTGTTTTAAGATAAAGAGCGTAGACATCCGCCAGGGCTAAGTTTAAAGCGGCAGAGATGTCTTTGGTGGCTCGTTCCCCAAGATCTGTTGGTGTACGTAGGGGAGCGATTCTTGATTTATGTTGTTGTTGCTGTTCCATGCAAACCTCCGCCAGTCAGTTTAGCGTCTGTTCAAGATAAAAGATCTTTGTAAGTTGTCTTGATGTCGCCCGACATTTGACAGATGGCAGGTCTCAATTAATTTTTCGAAATTTTCGCAGTTTTGATTGTGGGCCAAATTGAGTGCTGCCAACAATAATGTCAAAGCAGAGGGGGACGTTGTTATGGCAGCCGCAGGCACTGTGATTTCTACGACTGAAAAACGAAATATTTGGAAGGTGATTGCCGCCTCCAGCGCGGGGACTCTGATTGAGTGGTATGACTTTTATATCTTCGGAAGTTTGGCGACGATCATTTCGGCTCAGTTCTTTCCCAAAGGACATGAAACCGCAGCTCTCTTGGGGACTTTAGCAACCTTTGCGACGGGATTTATCGTGCGACCTTTCGGAGCCTTGGTGTTTGGGCGAGTCGGCGACGTTGTGGGAAGAAAATACGCCTTTATGGTGACTTTGTTGATCATGGGCCTTGCGACGACAGCGATTGGTCTTTTGCCGGGATATGAGACGATCGGAATTTTGGCGCCTATTTTACTTTTGGTCTTAAGACTTCTTCAGGGCTTAGCTTTAGGAGGAGAATATGGAGGAGCGGCAACCTATGTGGCCGAGCACAGTCCTGACGGGAAGCGAGGATACTACACAAGTTTTATTCAAACGACGGCGACCTTGGGGCTCTTTGTTTCCTTAGGGGTGATCCTGGCGACACGTCTTTCTTTGGGAGAAGAGGCTTTTAAGGTGTGGGGATGGCGTGTTCCCTTTATTCTTTCGGTCTTGTTAGTTCTGGTGTCCTATTTGATTCGACGAAAAATGGAAGAGTCACCTTTGTTTGTTCAAATGAAATCAGAAGGAAAAACTTCCGCCAGTCCTTTGCGTGATAGTTTTATGAATCCCGAAAATAGACGCTTGGTGATCCTGTCTTTGTTGGGGGCGACCGCAGGCCAAGGGGTGGTGTGGTACACCGGACAATTCTATGCTCTTTATTATTTGCAGACGGTTTTGAAGGTGGACTTCGTATTAGCGAATCAGATCATTGCCGTTGCTCTTCTTTTTGCGACGCCCTTTTTTGTGGTGTTCGGTGCTTTGTCGGATCGAATGGGACGAAAAAGAATCATGATGGCAGGATGTTTGATTGCGTCTTTAACTTATTATCCCATTTATCGTGCGATGGAAGCTTATTCTGGTTGGAACCCGATGGAGCCCAATGCGACAGCGGTAAACCCCAATGTCTTTATGCTAACACTACTGGTTTTCATTCAGGTCATTTATGTGACGATGGTTTACGGGCCCATCGCCGCCTTCCTGGTGGAGTTATTTCCGACGCGCATTCGTTACACGTCAATGTCCTTACCGTATCATATTGGAAATGGCGTCTTCGGAGGACTGGTTCCTTTTATTGGAACTGCCTTGGTGGCGTCGACGGGCAATCACTTTGCTGGGTTGATGTATCCCATTGCCGTCGCAGTGATGACATTTATTATTGGCAGCCTCTACATCAAAGAGGATCTTAATGTTCGCTGGCATACATCACCGTCTCACTCTGGGAAAGGCTGAGGACGGACGAAGTCCTCAAAATAGTGAAATAGTCTCACTCTGGGTCTTTAATCTGGGTCCTATAAAGCCGATAAGTTTAGTATGCGGTTGGGGACCTGGGGCCATGATTTATCCTTAAGTTTTTCTTGGAGAAATTATTTTTTCTCTCTGCTTCTATTGATGCTCACCGCGTGTTCTGATCCGAAAATCGAAGTCGGTGTTCTGAATAAACTCGCCAAAACAAAAGCTGAGTTTAAAGTGAATAACGCCATCGGCGATGGGGATATGCTTCCTGATGCAACGGAGTCGTCCATTCCTATCGAGATCTCGTGCTCAAGCACTGTTGAAATGATGGAAATCCAAAATCCTCAAACAAAAGAGTGGAAGAAGATTTCGGATCTTATCGCGGGCGCGAGTTTTAGCTGCAGCTCCGGGGGCCCAGTGAGGTTCAATTTGCCTCTGACCCATGTCGCTCCATATTCGGCACCCACGACTTCAGGGGATCGCCGTCAGGATTTTCAGATTCGCTGGATGGTGAAAAATATGTACGGCGAAACGTCAGTTTACTATCGGACGTTGTCGGCACTGTTCAAAGCACCTACGGTGGGAGTTGTTGCTTCGGACATCAACCTCGACAATGCTGCTCCGGGTTCGTATGGAATCTCGGGCTCCTGCTCGCAAGAGGGGGCTGAAGTTGCTATCGAGGGGCCTTTTTCTTCGGTGATTAAAGGGATTTGTTCCAGTGGCTCCTATAGTCTTGTTGCAAGTGTCGATACAGCTTGGGCTGATGGCTCCACGGTGATCAAGGTGAAGCACTACACAGTGGACTCTTATCGAGCCTACGGAGAGGCGACAAAAACCATTCTTATTGATCGCATGGCCCCTGTGTTAAGTATTTCGTCACCTTCGGATGGGACGGTGTTTACTTCAAGTCACTTTACTGCGGGAAGTACTATTCAAGTTGCAGGAAGTTGCAGTGAGTCTTTGTTGCCAGTTAAGATCGAACTGAACGGAAGCTTTATTGTTGAAACCTCGTGTTCGTCTTTTGGCACCTTTCATGCGGAGGTGATTCCTCCTGAGGGGCCTTTTACAATCAAAGCTTCGCACTCTGACGGGGCGGGAAATAATACCAACACAAGTCTTTTATCGTTAGAAAAGGACACAACTCCTCCGGGAGCTTTCAGTATTTCTGGGGTTCGCTCTAACAGCGGGACTGACGTCACAGCAGACTCTGTATTGACTGATTTGGGCTTGCGTGTGGATCTGAGTACCGCAGCAGGAGCCGCCTCGTATGACGTTGTCGTGAAGGATAGCGCCGGGGCCTCCGTCATTTGTCCTTTACAAGCAGGAGCCGTGACTCAATTCTCTTTTGACGGATGTGTTTTGAATCAAAGTGGTACCTACAAGGTTTTTGCTCAGGCCAAAGATTCTCATGGCAATGTGATCGCGGCTTCCAATAATGGATTTTCTTTCACGGTGCAATATCCAGTTCCTGAAATTGTGAAAGTTTATGGAAGTGTTCCGAATACGACGCAAATGCAAGGGGCAACTATATATATTTACGTTGAATATAATCGCGCTGTCTCGGTTTTGGGAGCTCCGAAACTTGCACTGAACACCTCCGCAGAAGCTAGCTTCGTGATGATGGCCGACGCAGATAAAAAAACATTGAAGTTTCAGTATATGGTTGGGGCCAATCAGTACGCGGGGATGTTGGGCGTTGAAGGGGCCGGAATATCTTTAAACGGCGGAAGTATTAATGATATTGCGAACTCGGCGGTGAATGCCTCCTTGGCTGTGCCTGTTGACGACGGTGTGAATGCAAATTGGTTGAAATCAAATAGAATCAAGGTCGACTCGCAGCCACCGGGATTTGTGACGGGGCTCACCTTGAATCAGGTGTCCACTTATTATTTTAGAACTCCGATGATTCATTTCGAACTTCCTGCAGGGGAGCCAGAGCCTGTGACCGTGTTTGCACGAGTGCGCACCTCCAGCAATAGTGAATTGCAGGGCTGGACAGCGGTTGTCTCTGACCAACGCTTGGATCTTGTGACTCATATGATGCCTGGAACCACCTATTACGTTGATCTTCGCGCGCAGGACCCCGCCGGGAATATTGGTTCTGTTGTGACGAGTTCCTTTGTGAGCTTCTTGTGCCCGACAGGGTTTGTATATATTTATAATCCAGCGATGCCCGCCGTGGCGCCATTCTGTGTGGGGCAGTTTGAAGCGAAGTTGGGAGCGGGTAACTTACCAAGTTTTGTAGCTGCGGGATACCCTTGGGCCCTGGGGCGAAATGATGCTATGACAAAATGCCAAAGTCTTGGCGGGAACTATGATCTGATTTCGAATACGGAGTGGAACACGGTTGCTGAACTTATCGCTCAGCAAGGCGTGAACTGGACGGGGGATGGGATATTATTCAGAGGAAATAATAATCTTAATCCACCGAGAGAAGTGAACACAGCGGCTCCCTTTTACCCTAATTTGATGGTGGATCTTTCGCAAATACGTTCTCACTCTCTTCCTTACAATCAGACTTTGTGGGATTTTTCGGGAAATGCCACAGAGGTGGTTAAGGATCTCGATGCTGTCGTATACAGTCCTTATGACGGTTATGTGGCCCAGTTGGCTCTAGGGACTACGCCTCTCAAAGAGAAATACGGGACCAGTCGCATTTGTGCAAGTTTTGGGGTAAGCCCCTATTGTGGTTTGGGTTATATCAATGTTCAATACTCAGGGACTATTTGGAGAGGCGGTTCTTGCATTGATGCCGATGGAGCTGGGGTCTTTGCTACATGGCGGAACTACACGACAGGAGCGAATGATCCTGCGACTATGCCTCCCCCGTATGGTTACACAAACGATGGCGGCTTCCGCTGCGTCTATCATCCTTAAGACTTCAGAAAACGTCTTGTGAGTATATGAAATCTCAACGTCAGTAAAATCGAAGCGCAGATCAAGCCCAACAAAAGACCAATCCAGATTCCGACAGGGCCCGCGCCGCCGTGGAAGGCTAAGAGATATCCAATAGGAAGGCCCATGATCCAATAAGAAAAAAAGGCGATGACACTCGGCCATTGTGTATCACTCATGCCACGCAAGGCTCCAATGGCAATGGCTTGAATGCCGTCAAAGACTTCAAAGATCGCAACAACGATTAAAAGCTGAGCTGCCCACGCGATGACGTCTTGATCTGTCACGTAAAGTGTGGGGAACCAATGGCGAAGGAAAAAAAATCCCAAGGCGCAAAGACCCATATAGTAGGCCCCCAGTTTAATCGCCGTGAATCCCGCAAAGCGAGCAAGCGAATAGTCACCACGCCCTAGTTCATAAGCCACGCGGATACTTGAGGCGATGCCGATACCTAATGTAATCATAAAGCTGGTGCTGGCTAAGCTAATGGTAATTTGGTGAGCGGCGAGGGGAGCGGCACCAAACCATCCCATCATAATCGCCGCCGAAGCAAAAGCGCCAACCTCAAAAACGAATGTCAGGCCATTGGGAAGTCCCAGGCGCAGCATGTTCTTAAGAAGATGATGATCGAAGCG